>NZ_JYGR01000003.1:0-150465 GCF_000960035.1 Streptococcus oralis subsp. oralis | reverse complement strand
TTCAAGTTTTTTTAACCGCAATACACCATAGTCCGTACGGGATTCGAACCCGTGTTACCGCCGTGAAAAGGCGGTGTCTTAACCCCTTGACCAACGGACCTTGAGCTTTTCAACTCTTTCTATTATACCTACTTTTTTACCTTTGTCAAGGACTTTTTTCAGTGTAATTGATTTTTTCTTTTCTTTACTAACTTAACTACTGCTTCTGTTCGTGCAGTGTGGGGAAACATATCAACCGACTGGATATACTGGATATCATAGACTTTTACTAGTTTAACCAAATCTCGTGCCAAGGTCGAAACATTGCAGGATACATAGACCATTTTTTCTGGAACATAGGTCAGAATGGTATCCAGTAGCTTATCATCTAAGCCTGTACGAGGAGGATCGACTATCAAGGCATCTGCTCGGTAGCCTTCTTTATACCAGCGTGGAATAATCTCTTCAGCTGTTCCCGCTTCGTAATGGGTATTGTCAAACCCCATTTTTTGAGCATTTCTCTTGGCATCTTCTATGGCTTCCGGAATAATATCCATTCCTCTGAGACTCTTGACCTTATTTGCAAAGGCAAATCCGATTGTCCCAACACCGCAATATGCATCGATCAGATGATCCTCTTCGCTAACATCCAGAGCCTTAACTGCTTCACTATAGAGAATTTCTGTCTGCTCCGGATTAAGCTGATAAAAAGCTCGAGGGGAGAGAGAAAACTCATAGTCGAGTACTCCTTCTTGAATACTCTCTTGGCCCCAGATAATTTCCGTCTTTTCACCATAGATTTCACTTGTTTTTGCTGTATTTGTATTGACTGCAACTGTGACGACTTCTGGAAAATCCTTGACTAAGTCTTTGACCAGTTGATTTAAATTAAGCTGGCGATTTGTGACAATGATAATCTGAACTTGCCCCGTTTTTCTTGCTCTGCGTACCATGATGGTGCGAACGCCTAGCGTTTTTCTCTCATCGGTGATGGGGATTTGGTGGTAAGTAAGAAGTTCAGCTAGGCGATTCGCAATCACTTGGGTTTCCTTATCTTGCACTAAACAGTCTTTCAACTCTACGAGATAATGAGAGTTTTGCGCATACAAACCTGCCTTGACCTGATTTTTAAATTTCCGAGTCTGAAATTGAAGCTTAGCACGGTAGTACTTTGGTTCCTGCATTCCGATAGTTGGACGGATTTCATAGTTTTCATATCCTGCAGGAGCAAATTTTTTCAGGGCTTGATGGAGCAGATCCGTTTTGAACTCTAACTGTTTATCGTAGTGGAGGTGCATGATTTGGCAACCACCACATTCATTATAAATCGTACAAGCTGGCACGACTCGAAATTTAGACTTCTTATTAACCTTTAGTAATTTGGCTTCAACAAAGTTGCGTTTAATAGAAGTAATTTGACAATAGATGTCTTCTCCTTTGAGGGCGCCTGGCACAAAAACGAGGGTTTTCTGATAGAAACCGATTCCCTCACCATTGATGCCCATCCGCTTGATTTTTAAAGGTATTTTTTGTTTGACTTTCAGATTCATACCCCTATCTTATCACATTTTAGGGTATAATAGAACTATGAAAATCACAAAACTTGAAAAGAAAAAACGTCTCTACTTGATGGAGTTAGATGGACAGCAAACATCATATATCACGGAAGATACCATTGTCCGTTTTATGTTGTCTAAAGATAAGGTGGTTAGCACTGAAGAATTGACCGAGATTCAGGGCTTTGCTCAGTTTTCTTATGGTAAGAATCTCGCCCTCTACCATCTATCATTTAAGGCTCGTACTGAAAAGGAAGTGAGAGAGTATCTGAAAAAGTATGATCTTGATGAAACAATCACTAGTCAAGTTATCGCTAATCTTAAAGAAGATAACTGGATAAATGATCGTCAGTATGCCTACTCTATCATCAATGCCAATCAACTTTCTGGAGATAAGGGACCTTATGTGCTAGCTCAAAAACTGTCTCAAAAAGGGATTGCCAAATCAACGATTGAAGAGGTTTTAAAGGATTTTGATTTTTCAGAGGTCGCTCAACGTGTAGCGGAGAAACTTCTTAAAAAATACACGGGAAAACTTCCCGCTCGTGCCTTGCAGGATAAAATTATTCAAAACTTGACGAACAAAGGCTTCTCCTATTCTGATGCTAAAAGTGCCTTTGATAACTTGGACAGTCAAGTCGACCAAGAAAAGACTCAAGAACTCATTTTTAAAGAGCTAGACAAACAATATTCTAAATATGCTCGAAAGTATGAAGGATACGAACTCAAACAGCGTTTAACCCAAGTTTTAGCTCGAAAAGGCTATGATTTTTCGGATATAGCCAGCGCTCTCAGAGAATATCTTTAACATTTTCAGGTAAAATTCAAAAAAATTAGACCAATTTATGATATAATAGTAGACGATAAACTTATAAATTGTAGAAAGTTGGTTAGTTATGAAACTTCCAAAAGAAGGCGACTTTATTACAATTCAAAGTTATAAGCATGATGGGAGTCTTCACCGTACTTGGCGGGACACCATGGTACTAAAAACAACAGAGAACGCTATTATAGGCGTCAACGACCACACACTTGTTACCGAAAGTGACGGTCGTCGTTGGGTGACTCGAGAACCCGCTATTGTTTACTTTCACAAAAAATATTGGTTTAATATCATTGCCATGATTCGTGATAATGGAATTTCCTACTATTGCAATATGGCAAGTCCTTACTATCTCGATGAAGAAGCCCTGAAATACATTGATTATGATTTGGATGTCAAGGTCTTCACTGATGGTGAAAAGCGTCTCTTGGACGTTGAAGAGTATGAGCGCCATAAACGCAAAATGAAGTATTCTGATGATTTAGACTATATTTTGAAAGAGCATGTTAAAATCCTTGTTGATTGGATTAACAATGGACGCGGTCCTTTCTCAGAGGCCTATGTCAACATTTGGTACAAACGCTACATAGAACTAAAGAATCGGTAAAGTTGTCAAACTGGGGTGAAAACCCTGGTTTTTTTATTTGAAAAACCCAGCTTTTCAGCTGGGTTGATTTCTATATATCTAATTTAGTGACAGTAAACTTGATGTGGGAATAGTCTTTTTCAACATCCTTATCCAACAAGAAAGCCGTGGCATCCTTCTTAACCTGAACCAGGTCAATATTCTGGGCTTGAGCTGCATAGACGCATCCACAATAACATTGACGATAGATATCATACTCCTCGCACATCTCCACCGAACGCTTGTAGCCTTGATTTTTCTTGAAATCACTTGGGAGATAGTGGGTGGTATAAATCTTTTGCACATCAATTCCGATGCTGTTGATGGTTTGAGAATTCTTATGAGGACTGATGGTCAAGGCTGAACCAAAGTAATCAAAGCCCAAGTCCATAGCTACCTGTGCTGTTTTATCCAGACGGTAGTCAAAACAAACCTTGCAACGGTCACCACCTTCGGGTTCTTCTTCCAGTCCTCTGACTAACTTCCGGTATTCATTTGGTTCGTAGGGAGCTTCAAGGTACTGAACCGTATTGCCTGTTCGCTCATTGAAATCACTGACAAATTTTTTTGTAACGTAGGCCCGCTTGTGGTATTCTGCCTTTGGATGAATATTGGAATTGGCAAAATAGATAGTCACATCAGCGTATTTTGTCAGGTATTCTAGAGTGTAGGTACTACAAGGAGCACAGCAAACATGCATGAGAATAGTTGGACGTTGCTCATTTTTCTCCCAAACCTGAACCATTTTCTGCATAACACGGTCATAATTAATCTTCTGATTGGGATTCATCTTGCTCAGAATTTCTTCTACATCGATCATGTTCTTCTCCTTCTTCTAGTCTTATTTTATCATATAAGTTAGGAGAGCTCAAATCTATTTAGAAGAGAAAACCATAAAAGGAGAGATGCATGTTCCCTCCTTTTGTGTTTTTTATAAGTTGCTTTTACATCATCCCGCCCATCATGCTTGGATCCATTGCTGGAGCTGGGGTTACTGGTTCTGGTTTATTGGCTACGACTGCTTCTGTTGTTAAAATCAAGCTAGCTACAGAAGCTGCATTTTGAAGGGCAGAACGACTAACCTTAACTGGATCGATGATTCCTTCTTCAATCATATTAACCCACTCACCAGTCGCTGCGTTGAATCCTGTACCAACTTCAGCATTTTTCAAACGGTCAATGACGATAGACCCTTCGAATCCAGCATTGTGAGCAATTTGACGAACAGGTTCTTCCAAGGCACGAAGAACAATATTGCGTCCTGTCGCTTCATCTCCTGTCAATTCCAAATCAGCTACGGCTGGAATGACATTTACAAGAGCTGTTCCACCACCTGCAACGATTCCTTCTTCAACGGCTGCACGAGTAGCGTTGAGGGCATCTTCAATGCGGAGTTTCATTTCTTTCAACTCAGTTTCAGTTGCAGCTCCGACCTTGATCACTGCGACACCACCTGACAATTTTGCCAAGCGTTCTTGCAATTTTTCACGGTCAAATTCAGAAGTTGTTGTTTCGATTTGAGACTTGATAACCGCAACACGGTGAGAAATAGCTTCAGGATTTCCAGCACCTTCTACGATAACCGTGCTATCTTTGTCCACAGTTACTCTCGCTGCTTGACCAAGCGCCTCAATAGTAGCGTCCTTCAACTCAAGGCCAAGATCTTCTGTGATAACAGTTCCGCCTGTCAAGATAGCGATGTCTTCAAGCATGGCTTTACGACGGTCACCAAAGCCAGGAGCTTTGACAGCAACGACATTGAAAGTTCCTCGAATCTTGTTCAATACAAGAGTCGGAAGAGCTTCGCCATCCACATCATCTGCAATAATCAAGAGTGGACGATTGCTTTGGAGAATGCTTTCTAGAAGTGGCAAGATTTCTTGGATATTGGAGATCTTCTTGTCTGTAATCAAGATGTATGGATTTTCAAGGTCAGCCATCATCTTTTCGCTATCTGTCACCATGTACTGTGAAAGGTAACCGCGATCAAACTGCATTCCTTCTACGACTTCAAGTTCTGTTTCCATACCACGTGACTCTTCAATAGTGATGACACCATCTTTACCAACTTTTTCCATGGCTTCAGAGATGTATTCGCCGACTTTCTCAGAACGAGAAGATACGGCAGCAACTTGAGCGATGGCTTCTTTGTTGGCAACAGGTATGGCATTGTTTTTCAAGGCTTCTACAGCTGCGGCAACTGCTGCTTCGATCCCACGACGAATGCCGATTGGGTTGGCACCTGCAGTGACGTTTTTGATTCCTTCGCGGACGATTGCTTGGGTCAAAACAGTTGCAGTTGTCGTCCCGTCACCTGCGATATCATTGGTTTTTGAAGCTACTTCTGATACCAATTTGGCACCCATGTTTTCAAAATGGTCTTCCAACTCGATTTCTTTTGCAATGGTCACACCGTCATTGGTGATCAATGGTGAACCAAATGATTTTTCCAATACAACATTACGACCTTTTGGTCCCAAGGTTACTTTAACAGTATCTGCAAGGATATCGACACCACGAACCATGGCTGAACGAGCATCAGATGAAAATTTAATTTCTTTTGACATACTTACTTTCTCCTTCTATTCTTCAATGATCGCCAAGATGTTGGCTTCGCCTACGATGATATACTTTTCATCGCCATCTTTGACATCAATACCTGCATGGGCTTCCACTAAAACACGGTCTCCAGGCTTCACGCTTGGAGCTACCAAGTCACCGTTCAAAGTACGAACACCTTGTCCAGTAGCTACAACTTGGGCTGTTTTTGTTTTTTCTTGGGCTGATCCTGCAAGGACAAAGCCTCCAACAGTTTGTTCTTTTTCTTCGATTTTCAAGACCATACGGTCTCCTAATGGTTTCAACATCTGTTTTCCTCCATAATGAACTACATATTATTAGCACTCTTTGTATCTGAGTGCTAATTCATAGTTCTATTGTATCACTTGGTCAGAAATAGTCAAGAAAAAAGTCTGACTTTCTCAATATAAAAAAGCCTGAGACCAACTCAGACTTTTCAATGTTTATACTCAATGAAAATCAAAGAGCAAACTAGGAAGCTAGCCGCAGGTTGCTCAAAACAGTGTTTTGAGGTTGTGGATAAAACTGACGAAGTCAGTTACCTATACCTACAGCAAGGCGAAGCTGACGTGGTTTGAAGAGATTTTCGAAGAGTATTAAAATGGCAATTCTTCCTCTTCCAAGACCAAATCTGCCAAATCCTGTCCTGCGTTATTTTCACGCATAGCCCGTTGGGCGCGGCTTTCCAAAAGTTGGAATCCTGTGGCAAGGACTTCAGTCACATAGTTCATTTGGCCATTTTTCTCAAAGCGACGGGTACGAAGTTCTCCATCCACAGAGATAAGACTACCTTTAGTTGCGTAGCTTGCCAAGGTTTCAGCCAATTTCCCCCAAAGAACAAGATTGACAAAGTCAGCTTCACGTTCCCCGTTTTGGTCTTTGTAACGACGGTTCACAGCGATAGTTGCACGCGCTACTGACTTGTCATTGTTGGTTTTGTGCAATTCTGGTGTAGACGTCAAGCGCCCAATCATGATAACTTTATTATACATATTTTCTTCCTCCTACTTATCTATTCGTAAGGAATCAAAAAAAGTTACAAAAATTTGTAACTTTTCGAGAAAATTTTTTATTTTTTATGCACCATGAAACCTGTCGCCTGTTGATTGGCCATAATGGTCATATCTGTAATCTGCACACGACGAGGCTGACTGGTCACATAGACCACTGTATCTGCGATGTCTTGTGCCTGCAAGGCCTCAATTCCTTGATAGACGGTCACAGCTCGCTCTTTGTCACCATGAAAACGAACTGTAGAGAAATCTGTTTTGACAATTCCTGGCTGAATGGTGGTCACCTTGATGTCTGTCGCAATGGTATCAATTCGCAGTCCATCTGAAAAAGTCTTGACTGCAGCCTTGGTGGCTGAGTAAACAGCTGCCCCAGCATAGGCATAGATTCGTGCGGTTGACCCCATATTGATAATATGACCCTGATTGGCTTTTACCATTGCTGGCAAGAAACAGCGAGTAACTGCCATCAAACCCTTGACGTTGGTATCCAACATGGTCAGCATATCCAATTCTTCATAGTCCTGATAGGGAGCCAAGCCAAGAGCTAGTCCGGCATTATTGACCAAGATATCAATCTGCCCTATCGTTTCCAAAATATCGGAGCAGACAGTCTTGACCATGGTCATATCCGTGACATCCAGTGCAAAGGTCCAAACTGTTTGATTTGGAAAAGTTTCTGCAAACTCTGACTTGAGGGCCTCTAATCTGTCTGTCCGTCGCCCTGTTAGAACGACATTCTCCCCCTGCTCCAGATAAGCACGCGCAATCGCTTCACCGATTCCTGAAGTCGCTCCTGTAATCACTACATTTTTCGCCATCTTATCCCCTCTATCTGATCTATCAAATACCGACAATTTCCTAGGCAGTCCAGTGTTTGGCTGGGTCAAATGGAGTTCCGACAACTTGGTCTTCTGATAATTCAATAACACCACGTTTTTGCGGAGCATTTGGCAGATGCAATTCACGAGGGCTACACATCATGCCAAAACTCTTTTCACCACAAAGTTCGCCTGGGAAAATGAGATTTCCTTTTGGCATCATCGCTCCAGGAAGAGCCACAATGGTTTTCAATCCAACACGCGCATTAGGTGCTCCTGCAACGATTTGCACTGTCTTGTCACTTGCGACTGCAACTTGGCAGATGTTGAGGTGATCACTATCAGGATGAGCTACCATCTCAACAATTTCACCAACAACAAACTTAGGTTCCTTGTCATTGACAATTTCTTCTGTAAATCCTTCCGCCTGCAATTCTTGGTTCAAACGTGCTACTTGCTCATCTGTCAAAAAGACTTGACCACGCTCTGCAATTTCAAAGAAACTTGAAACTTCGAAAATATTCCAAGCCACTGTTTCTCCATTTTCTTTGAGGAAAATACGGGCTACCTTACCTTTGCGCTCCACATCCAACTTGGCATCTCCGCTATTTTTCACGATGATCATAAGGACATCGCCAACATGCTCTTTATTATATGTAAAAATCATTGTTTCCTTTTTCTCCTATTTCAGTCCTGCTAAAAAGTCGTTAATTTGTTGCTTGCTTTTACGGTCGCGATTGACAAATCGGCCGATTTCCTTGTCCTTTTCTAGCACAACAAGGCTAGGAATCCCGTACACATCCCAGAGTTTGGCTAGATCCAGATACTGGTCTCGGTCCACTCGAATAAAGGTGAACTCTGGATTTGTCTCCTCAATCTCTGGCAAGGCAGGATAGATATAACGACAATCGCCACACCAGTCCGCCACAAAAAGAAAGACCTTCTTGCCATCTTGCTCGACAAAACCTGCTAGTTCTTCTATACTACTAGGAATTATCATAAGACTTCCTCCTCATAGACCATGTCTTCATTTTCATAGACAAAGGTATAGTGACGACCATCCTCGAAAATGACTCCTCCGACAAGTCGCTCTAGACTACTTTCGTAGACTTGAACATAGAGAGTCGCAATCTCACCCATATCTGAGAAAAGTTCGCGCACGATAGCGGTCAACTCTTCCTGAGTCTTCATGAGCTTGTGATTATCTGCTGCTTTTTTAGCCCCCAAAGCAAGGGCACTTAGACCAGCCACAGTCAAGCCAGTCATCCATAATTTCTTAGCTTTCATACCATTCATTGTAACACAAAAAGGGCTCTAGGACAAATAGGGAAGCCGTAGAAAAGCAAGTAAAAAGCCCCTTCCTTAAAGGAAAAGGACTTCTTATACTCAAAGAGCAAACTAGGAAACTAGCCGCAGGTTGCTCAAAACAGTGTTTTGAGGTTGTGGATAGAACTGACGAAGTCAGTAACCATACCTACGGTAAGGCGACGCTGACGTAGTTTGAAGAGATTTTCGCAGAGTATTATTCTTATTGCCAAGCGCCTGAGTTGCCAACGTAGTAGCCATCTGGTGTGTAGGTATTGCGAAGCATCTTACCTGATGAAGCTAGATAATACCACTTACCATTGTCTTTGACCCAATCATTCGCAATCATGGCACCAGAAGAACTTACATAATACCATTCTCCCTTGTCAAAAATCCAAGTGCTTGCTTTCATAGAGCCTGAAGTTGATAAATAGTACCACTTGCCTTGGTCGTAAAGCCAATCATTAGCAATCATAGCTCCTGATGATTTAAAGGCATACCAGTTGCCACCTTGATAGAGCCAAGTTTGATTAAACATAATCCCTTTATCATTCATAAAGTACCAAGTTCCATTGTCTTTAACCCAAGCATTTTGAACTAGTTGGCCTTGTTTTTGATAATACCAATTTTGGTCTGATTTTAGCCAGCTTTCTGCTTTTACAATCGGATAAAGTTCTCGGAAGGCTCCTCCCCCCTTGTAGGAATGACTGATCGATTCTGGTTTTGTAAGTTTTAACTCACCATTGTCATGGTCTTTCCAAGCATAAACTTTTTGACCATTGATAGTCTCTGGTAAGGTAGCAGTGTAGGTCTTGGTTTGATAGTCCCATTTTGTATCAAGGTAGGTGTAATGGTCTTTTGATTCTTCAATACGGTAGTAGCCACTTTTCTCACCATTATATACATCATCTACCACTTTAGAGGACCAGGTCTTTACTTCATTTCCACTCTTGGCCTCGACCTTGATATCTCCTCTATAGCCATAAGGTACGTAGAAATTCAGGTAACGCCCCTCTGTACCGACCATAGACTTGTCCTTTTCTTGGCCTAGGAAATTGACTGTCTGATCTTGACCATTGAGACTGACCATCCACTCGATTTTCTCAGTTTTTGGCAAATCCAAGACTTTGATATCTACTTCATGGCCATTATTAAATCGAAGAATTTTGCCATCTTGATACTTAACCCCACCCTTAATAACCCATTCTTCTTCCAATTCGAATGCTTTTCCTGAATGAGGGAAAGCCAGTAAAGCTAAACCTGCTAGAGACAAACAAAATAGTGTGATTTTTTTCATTGTATATCCTCCTTAGGAATTATTATATTAATTATATCACTATCTATTTTTTTTGCAAATCTTATCCTAAATATGCTAGAAGAAACCTCTGAGATTGCTCTCAGAGATTAGAAGATAACTAGTTACTATTCTCAACTGCTGCAGTAACAAAGGCAGTGTAGAGTTCTTCTGGACGATTTGGACGGCTGGAAAGTTCAGGGTGATACTGACAAGCCACAAAGAATTTATTCTCAGGAATTTCCACAATTTCGACCAAACGATTGTCTGGAGAAACTCCTGAGAAGACGAAACCTGCTGCCTCAAACTGTTCACGAAAGGCATTGTTAAACTCATAACGGTGACGGTGACGGCGTTGCACCACTTCTTGATTGTGATAAGCAGCCGCTGCCTTAGAACCTCGTTTCAACTTAGATGGATAAAGTCCCAAACGAAGGGTGCCACCCATATCCTCAACATCAACCTGATCACGCATGATATCAATGATAGGATATTTTGTTTCTGGTGCAAGTTCAGCAGAATTGGCACCTTCAAGACCCAAAACGTGACGAGCAAACTCGATACAAGTCAACTGCATTCCCAAGCAAACACCCAACATTGGCACATCATTCTCACGCGCATAACGGATGGCTTGAATTTTCCCTTCCGTACCACGTTGACCGAAACCGCCTGGTACGATGATTCCGTCCGCATCCGACAAGAGTTCTGCTACATTCCCTGCTGTCACATCATTGGCATTGATCCAATTAATCTTCACTTCTGCGTCGTTGGCATACCCAGAGTGTTTCAAGGCTTCGACCACTGAGATGTAGGCATCTTGCAACTCCACATACTTACCAACAAGGGAAATCTTGACTTGTTTTTTCAGGTTCATGACCTTATCCACCATGGCTGACCACTCTGTCATATCCGCTGCTGGTGCATCTAATTTCAAATGATCACAAACAATTTGGTCCATGCCTTGCGCCTGCAAGTTCAATGGAATTTGGTAAAGGTGTTCAACATCCAAAGACTCGATAACGGCTTCTGGAACCACGTCACAAAACTGTGCTAGTTTGTTTTTAATGCCCTGACCAGCTGGTTTCTCGGTACGGATGACCAACATATTTGGCTGGATTCCCAATCCACGCAATTCTTTTACAGAATGTTGAGTTGGCTTGGTCTTCATCTCACCTGCAGCCTTGAGGTAAGGAAGCAAGGTTGTATGGATGTACATGACATTATCTGCACCCACATCTGCCTTCATCTGACGAAGAGCCTCTAAAAATGGCAAGGACTCGATATCCCCAACTGTTCCACCAACCTCTGTGATAATGACATCAGAGTCAGTCGTTACAGCGGCACGCTTGATTTTTTCTTTCAAAGCATCTGTGATATGAGGAATGACTTGAACAGTTGCACCAAGGTATTCGCCACGGCGTTCTTTACGAAGAACTTCACTGTAGATTTTACCAGTTGTCACGTTGGAATATTTGTTGAGATTGATATCAATAAAACGTTCATAGTGACCCAAGTCCAAATCTGTCTCAGCTCCATCATCTGTCACAAAAACTTCCCCGTGCTGGTAAGGACTCATGGTTCCCGGATCGATATTGATATAAGGGTCAAACTTTTGAATGGTTACTTTAAGACCACGATTTTTCAAGAGACGACCCAGACTTGCTGCCACAATCCCTTTCCCAATAGACGACACCACACCACCAGTTACAAAAATATATTTCGTAGACATAGATTCCTCTTTCTAAAATGCTCAAGGTCTTGTTAACTACGAGGGGAGATAGAAAACAAGACCCTTATGAATAACGACTTTTCAAGAAAACTTCCTGAAAAAACAAAAATAGCTCCCTAGTAACTAGGGAGCCCCGACCTCTAAAAGAGGTGCCCGAACAATATGATACCTTAAAGCAGAACATTTGTCAACTCGAATTGGTAAAGCATGAAAATAAAAAGATTGTTTTCAGAAAACCAACTAAAGATCCACATCCAAACGGATGACCTGCTCAAGGAACAAAAAAGGAGATCGCCTGATCTCCTCTGTGAAGTCTTTTACTCTTCTTCACTCGTTTCAGCGTCATCGTCAGAAAACTCGTCGTCTTCTTCGTTGAGATCCACGTCTTCGCCCAAGTCATCTGGAGCGATTTCGTTGATTTCTGCATCGTAAGCTTCCACTTCATTTTTCTCATCATCTGGATTTTCATCATCATATGAAAGAGCTGGATCAGCTTCGTATGCATCTTCGTCTTCTGGATCATCTGCATTGTAGTCAATGGCATCTGAATCACCATCCATAAAGGCATTGACACGTTTTTTCTTAGCTTTTGGTGCTACTTCATCGTCGTCACTTTCTTCAAGAGCGATGATTTCTTCGTCAATTTCGTCTACACCATACCATGAACGAAGACCCCATTTGTTGTCTCCAAGAGAGATGAAGCTACCATCAAAGTTCAACTCTGTGTAGAACAAAGGTAAAGCTTCGCGGATATCGCTGTTTGATGTTCCAAGGTAGTTTTGAATTTCGTTTACAAGATCGCTAAAATGCATCTCATGATCGCGACCACGAAGTTCCAAGATAGCACGCGCTACCTCAATCATAGATAGTTCACTTTTTTCTTGCCCAGCAAATACTTCTAATTCCAAAGCGTTTCTCCTCATTTTTACTACTATCGCCAGAGCGAACAGACTCCGACCTCATTTTATCATTTACTCTTTATTGTACGATAATTTTGCGGAATAGTCAAAGGTTAAGAAAAATAAAGGTGAAATATTTCAGCTAATTGAAAGACCTGTGTAACATGACCGCAGGTATATTGATTTATTTATAACTCAAGGCTGCAACTCCAATACCAACCACAAACTGCAAGAGAATTCCTACAGAGATAAAGAATTGTTTGTTGCATCAAATCAAGTAAAAAGATCATTTCAGGTCCTGCCAGTAACTTCGTTTTCTTTCCTTTATTTCATTTTCCCTAGAATAGTGAAAAATCCTTCTCTTGTTAATGAGTTTCATAAGAAAAAGGCTGGAGAATCTAACCTTCTCTATTTATTCAGCTAAGAGTACTTCTTTGATGGTTTGCTTTTGGAGTTTTCTGTTGGATAGATAAAAGAGGCTTTCATAAACCACAGCAAAACCGATCAAAGTCCAGAAGCAAACATTCCCATCAAAGTGATGCTCAATCTTTTCAGGAACCGTATCTTTGATCACACCAATCAAGATTTCCATAATAGCGTACTGATAAGCCGTCCCAAGAACAAATCCTAGATAGGCCCAGAAACGATAGGGAGATAGGATATGACCTTGGCATTCACGATCTGTGTAGCCAAAAGCCTTCATAAGAGCCAGGGTTTCGCGACTTTCTGAGACAACAATCCCCAATGACAAAAAGAGAATAGAGAAAGAAAGGATCAAGCCAATCATGATCATCATGGTTTGGATGATGTCATCTGTGTAGTCCCTTAGACCAAAGGACAATTGAACCATGGCCGCAAAACACATAGAGCCAAAGACTACAAAAAACAGGATAAATTTTCTCCCCCAAATCAGCGACGAAGATAGCTCTTTTAGGAAGGATTTTTCTTTCTTAGGAGCACTTTTTTTCCTTTTGACCTTAATCGGTGTTGGGGATTTTTTCAATAGGTGAAGGGCCGGCGTTTGTAGTTGTCTTCTAGCATAGCCAATCGCAAGAACCATAAAGAAAGTCGTTGGCAGTATCACTAAAGCGATCAAGAGCTGCCAGTGAAAATGAATGGTAATTTCTGGCAAAATCCTCTTCTCATTGCGAAAGTCATAAAAATGTCCCATCATTAGAAAAGAAGCTAAATAGCCAAGAAGCGCTCCAACTCCAAAACTGAGTCCAAAAGCCCAAAATCGTTTAGCCAACTGGCCATTGCTATAGCCTAAAGCCTTTAAAATCCCTAATTGCTCCTTGTGGTCATCGATAAATTGTTTGATATAAAAGCACATGAGAAGGATCGACGTCAAGGACAAGACAACCCCACTGACCATGGCCACCATCCAGGAAAGTGAAACCTGGGCATCATAATAGGCCGTAATCATCGGATTGGTTTTAGAAATCTCCAACTGCTCGATATCAAGATAAAAATTCAAGAAAAGATTGGCCACAAAAACCGCACAGGCTCCAATGATACTGACGACAACTAATTTTCGAATATCTTTTACTGAAAACATGGCTTACCATCCAATCTCATAAGCAGTCTGTGGCTGATCATTGGTCACAACTTCAGTAATTTTGCCACTATTGACGCGAATGATGGTTCTGGCCATATCCGCAATATTTTGGTTGTGTGTCACCATGATTAGGGTAAAGCCTAGCTTTTCCTTCAACTTCCAGATATAGTCGAGAATCTTGCGCCCTGTTTCTTCATCCAGAGCCCCCGTCGGCTCATCTAAGAAAAGAATCTCTGGCTTTTTGGCTAAGGCACGAGCAATAGATACCCTCTGCTGTTCGCCGCCAGACAATTCACTCGGATACTTGTCCAGCTTATCGCCAAGTCCCAAATCCTCGATAATCTGCAAAAAATCATGATTGTCTGCCAGGTCAGCTCCCATCTTTACATTCTGTCTGACCGTGAGATTTGGTAATAAATAATACTGCTGAAAAATAAAGGCTATCTTCTCACGTCTAAAGGCCGTCAATTGAGCATCCGTGAGTTGTGATAAATCTTGTGCTTGAATGAGGATATGCCCCTCGTCTACCTTCTCTAATCCTGACAATACGTTTAAGAGAGTTGACTTGCCTGATCCAGAAGGACCGAGGATAACCACATCATCCTGGTCTTGAATCTGCAAATCAATCCCTTTTAAAACCTTGGTTTGGCCATAACTTTTGTGCACATTTTCTAGTTGAATCATTTCTTTCCTACCATTTCTTTGATGAGAGATTGACAAACCTCTGTCAGTAATCCAATCACTTCTTCCATGCTGAACTGATAAATACCAGAAGCAACCATAGAGGCCATGCCGTGTGAGTAGATAAATAAATGCTGGTACAGGCGACTAGCCTCCTCTAACGTCAATGGATAGTCTGCTACAATCGATTCCAGAACCAATTGGTAACTATGATCCTTCATGGGAAGAAAATCTTGAAAGCGACGAATCGGATCTTTGCTAGTATTTTGGAAAAGCAATTGAAAAAGTTGGGGCTCTTTTGAGGCGAACAGGATATAAGCAACCCCGACAGATCGAAAAGGCTTCTCATCTTCTAAAGCCTTTCGTATATACTCCACTACGACCATCTCTGCAGCAACAATAACCTCTGCTTGTAACTCGGCCATATTGGCAAATTGCCCAAAAATCACTCTTGGTGTAGCTCCCAGTTGCTCCGCTAATGCTCGAGCCGTCAAACTAGCCATGCCCTCTTCTCTCACCAATTGTAAAGCTGTCCCAATGATAGTCTCTTTACTAAATTTAACCTTTGGTGGCATAAGACTCCTTTCGTGCAACATTTGTTGCGCAACACTTGTTGCATAAAAGAATACCATAAAAAAGAAAGACTTGTCAAGAAAAAACTGTAAAACACAAAACAAAAAAACAGCGGACTTTTTATTTCTTTGCTACCCAGCCGATAGCATCGCTAGGTGGATTTTCGGTATCAAGCCAAATAAATTCGATGCCGATTTCCCCATTTTTAAACTTGATCAAGCCAATACCATTGATTTCCAGTTCATTGAGCCGTTGGCCTGTCAAAACTTCTCGTTCCTTCAACTGGAAAAGTTAAGGGGAACTAATATAAATCTTCAAGACTTCTGTATTCTATAACTTCATTCTTTATGATACTCTTTTTAAATTCAAAATGATTCAATAGATTATCGATTAATACTAACTTTGTAATATCATCCAGGTTGGTAACCAAGGATAAAATGAAATCTGATTGAAACTCTTTTGCTTTCTCAAATTCTCTAGCAGTCAAACGAATACGCCCTTTAGATTTTCGAATACCTTTAACTTCGGCAAGGTAATAATGTTCTTGAACATCTACTTGGAAATCATAACCATCACCATAAAGGCGGGCATCGGTTAATTGTCCACCTTGAAATTTTTCTTCTTTATCAAAATGGAGTATAAAGTAATTTTCTGCTTTCATTCCAGTTTCTTGTAGACGTTTGAATTTAGTTCGAACTATTGGCTTTTCAATGACTGCTATACCTGTTTTCTTCCCTTCGCTTGCAAGTAGGATTTTAACGATTTCTGCAAAATTGTGAACATCCTCATTCCCAAACATCATGTCAATTAAATCTTTTCTAAAACAGTAGACTTCAGCTTTTTGCCACCAACCTTTCCGATTGTTCTCAAAATAGGGGTCAAATAAATCCATTCTATTTTTAACTACACCTGTCGTTTCTGCGAAACCCAAAGAAACTATATAACGATAAAACTCAAATTTACTAGAGCATTGAAACTCTTTTATAAACAACTTATCAAATTTGGCAAGACCATAGCTAATTAGATTTAACAATTCATAATGAGGATGTTTGGACATAACTTTCTCCATCAATAGATATTGATTTCATTATACAAAAAACACGGTTTATCACCGTGTTTCTGTGTTTATTTCACGAGTTTCTTCATCTCATCAATACGTGCTACGGTCGCGTCATACTTGGCTTGGTAGTCGGCTTGTTTGTCGCGTTCTTTTTGGACGACTTCTGGTTTGGCATTAGCTACGAAACGTTCGTTAGAAAGCTTCTTACCGACCATGTCCAGTTCTTTTTGCCATTTAGCCAGTTCCTTGTCGAGACGAGCGAGTTCTTCTTCGACATTGAGGAGGTCTGCGAGTGGCAAGTAGATTTCTGCTCCTGTGATGACGCTTGACATTGCGAGCTCAGGTGCAGGGATGGTTGATGCGATTTCCAAGTGTTCTGGATTTGTGAAGCGTTTGATGTAGTTAACATTGCTGTTAAAGAAGGCTTCCAAGTCGCTATCGCTTGTCTTAACAAGGATTGTGATTGGCTTGCTTGGAGCAACGTTTACTTCTGCACGCGCATTACGTACTGCACGGATCAAGTCTTTGAGACTTTCTACACCAGTGTGGGCTGCAAGGTCTTCAAAGGCTGGGTTGACAGTTGGGTACTCCGCTGTCACGATAGAGCCTTCTGAGATTTGCCCAAAGATTTCCTCTGTCACGAATGGCATGATTGGGTGAAGGAGACGAAGGATCTTGTCCAAGGTGTAAAGGAGAACAGAACGTGTGATGACTTTCTCTTCTTCATTATCGCTATAAAGGACTTCCTTGGTCAACTCAACATACCAGTCCGCAAACTCATCCCAGATGAAGTTGTAGAGGATATGGCCAGCCACACCAAACTCGAACTTGTCAAAGTTTTCAGTAACTTTGCCGATCGTTTCATTGAGGTTGTGGAGAATCCAGCGATCAGTGACATTTCCAGCTTCCTTGTTAACAACTTTTTCCACATTGGCAGTTGCTTGCTCAAGGGTCAAGCCTTCATTGTTCATGAGGATGTAGCGAGAGATGTTCCAGATTTTGTTAATGAAGTTCCATGATGCATCCATTTTCTCGTAAGAGAAGCGCACATCTTGGCCTGGTGCAGAACCGTTTGAAAGGAACCAACGAAGGGCATCGGCACCATATTTCTCGATAACATCCATTGGGTCAATCCCGTTTCCGAGAGATTTAGACATCTTGCGTCCTTGTTCGTCACGAATGAGACCGTGAATCAGAACGTTTTGGAATGGATGACGACCAGTGAATTCCAATGATTGGAAGATCATACGAGACACCCAGAAGAAGATGATGTCGTAACCTGTTACCAAGGTTGAAGTCGGGAAGTAACGTTTGAAGTCTTCTGAGTCGACATCAGGCCAGCCCATGGTTGAGAATGGCCAAAGAGCTGAGCTGAACCAAGTATCCAAGACGTCTTCGTCCTGAGTCCATCCGTCACCTTCTGGAGCTTCTTCACCGACGTATATTTCACCCTCAGCATTGTACCAAGCAGGAATTTGGTGACCCCACCAGAGCTGACGTGAGATTACCCAGTCATGGACATTTTCCATCCATTGGAGGAAGGTATCGTTGAAACGAGGTGGGTAGAAGTCAACCTTGTCCTCTGTGTCTTGGTTGGCAATAGCATTCTTGGCCAATTGGTCCATCTTAACGAACCATTGCGTAGACAAGCGTGGCTCAACCACAACACCTGTACGCTCTGAGTGACCAACACTGTGGACACGTTTTTCGATTTTAACAAGGGCACCGATTTCTTCCAACTTAGCAACGACGGCCTTACGAGCTTCAAAACGGTCCATACCTGCAAATTCAAAGGCAAGCTCGTTCATAGTTCCGTCATCGTTCATGACGTTGACTTGTGGCAAGTTGTGTCGTTGACCAACCAAGAAGTCGTTTGGATCGTGGGCAGGGGTGATTTTTACAACACCCGTACCGAACTCAGGATCCGCATGTTCATCGGCAACGATTGGGATCAGTTTATTAGCGATTGGAAGGACTACGTTTTGACCAATCAAGTCCTTGTAGCGTGGGTCTTCTGGATTGACCGCAACGGCTACGTCCCCAAACATAGTCTCAGGACGAGTGGTCGCTACTTCAAGGGCGCGTGAACCATCTTCCAGCATGTAGTTCATGTGGTAGAAGGCACCTTCAACATCCTTGTGGATAACCTCGATATCAGAAAGGGCTGTGCGAGCTGCTGGGTCCCAGTTGATGATAAATTCACCACGGTAGATCCAGCCTTTCTTGTAAAGGTCCACAAAGACCTTTCGAACCGCTTTTGACAAACCTTCGTCAAGCGTGAAACGCTCGCGAGAGTAGTCAACAGAGAGCCCCATCTTGCCCCATTGTTCCTTGATAGTAGTCGCATATTCGTCTTTCCATTCCCAGACTTTGTCAAGGAATTTTTCACGACCGAGATCGTAACGAGTAATGCCCTCACCACGTAAGCGTTCCTCAACCTTAGCCTGAGTCGCAATCCCTGCGTGGTCCATCCCTGGAAGCCAAAGTGTATCAAAACCTTGCATGCGTTTTTGACGGATGATGATATCTTGCAAAGTTGTATCCCAAGCGTGACCGAGGTGGAGTTTCCCAGTTACGTTTGGTGGTGGAATGACGATTGAATAAGGCTTAGCTTTTTGATCGCCTGAAGGCTTGAAAACATCTTCGTCAAGCCATTTTTGGTAACGACCAGCCTCAACCTCGGCTGGATTGTATTTAGGTGAAAGTTCTTTAGACATGTGTTTGTCCTTTCTCTATTGTATTCATTTTATCTTGAATCTGCTTAGCAACCTCTTCTGCAGACAGATTCGTATTATTTATTTTAAGGTAGTGGTGCAACTCATTAGGTTGATGTTGGGAATTTAATTGAAGTGTTTCAGCAGTCTCCAAAATTTCTCTTTCAGATATCTCAATATGCCGTTTTAAGGGTTTGTGATTTAAACGATTCTCCGTTCGATTTCGACGTAAACGCTCTTCAAGACTTGTTTCCAACTCCACAAACAGAATCTCTTGATGATAATCATCCAACAAATCCTGAATTTGCTTCAAATACAGCAGCTGGTACTGATTTGAAAAATCAATTACGTCTGTTAAAATCACAGATCGCTGATTCCTAGCACTTGCTCCAAGGAAAGAAAAGGTAATTCCACTAACAAATTCCCACATTTCTTCTGTATAGTCCTGATAGATTTCTAGTGCAAAATCGATAGATTGATGGTTATAAAAGAGGGTAGCATTTGTCTTTCGAGATAGTTCTTGCCCAATCGTCATTTTTCCTGAAGCTGGAGCGCCAATGATGAAAAGATGCATCAAATCACCTCCCACTCACTCCTCAGCAACCCATACCTCAAATCATCACAACGATTGCCTTGGGCATCTTTGCGGTCCCTTATGCGAGCTTCTAAGGTAAAGCCAAGCTTCTCGGCGACTCGTTGACTTTGGACATTGTAGCCAAAGCAAGACAATTCTATCTTGTGAAGTCCCAATTCTTTAAAAGCCAGATCAATCAAGGCACGGGCTGCTTCTGGCACATAACCACGACCCCAATAGTCTGGTTGTAAGATATAGCCAATCTCCAAGACATCATCCTCGTGACGACGAGGGAAATCAACAGAGCCGATGACCTTATCGGTTCCTTTAACGACAATTCCATAGCCCGCTGGGAGATTGTTCTTTTCATTACGCTCGGGCAGAATATGCTCCAGATAATAAATCTCATCTTCCAAGCTCTTGACGGGGTGAAAGCCTGCTGGATAGGAAACTTCTGACCTACTGGCATAGTCAAAGATATCCACAACATCAGTCACGGTACGGACTCGTAAAACTAGCCGTTCGGTTTCTAAACGTTCGGGCAATGTTGCTCTTGTCATCCTTCTACCTCGCTTTCTACAAAAAATCGCCCCTGCCATCTACATGACAGGGACGAATGTGTTTATCCGCGGTACCACCCAATTTCGGGCAAGGCCCGCAACTCTTGTCTTTGAAGGATATACAAAGACACTTTTATTTCATTTTCATCCATCAGCAACCAGTTTTGACACATTTGTGGACTTCTCAGCACCGCCACTTTCTGTAAAATGTGGGATCCAAAACACCTCTAATGGCTTTATTGTAACAAGTTTTTCACGGAAATGCAAGGGACAAGAAAAATTACTTGAAGCTGATTCCGTGTTCTTTTAATTTCTTAATCGTAGCTGGGCCGATTCCTTTCAAGGCAAGGAGTTCTTTTTCAGTCCAGTTTTTAAAGTCAGCAGCTGACTTGATGCCTTCATCATAGAAAGTCTTAGCACGATCTACTGAGAGGCCACCCAAAGTAGCTGCAAAATCTTCTACAGAATTGGCTACTTTTTGAGCTTGTTCCTTAGTCGCTTCTACTGCTTGTTCCACTTTTTTAGAGACAACTTTTCCTGCTTCGCTGGCAGATTTTTCTGCGTGTTTCACAACTTTCTTGGTCTCTTCGACAACTTTAGTCACCGTACTTGAAAATGCACCTGAGCGACGAAGGCTATTTCGCAATTGTTTTTTACGTTGGAGTTTCTTTGACATGATAAAATCCTTTCAATAAAAAATCCCTGCTCTGACAAGGATTTAATAAAGATATTCTATCAAGATTTTGGGAAAAAATCAAGAAAGTATCTGTATTTTAATAGTTTCTCTCACCAAACAAGCCTTCTGGCAAGTCATGGAATCCCTTGCCTGCCTTGAAATTTTCAAACTTACCAAGCAAGAACTGGTAGGCATCCAAACGACTCTCGTAGCGAATCATGGCATCTTTGGCACGCTCGTCTTGGTCTTCTTCGTAGACTTTTTGACTTTCCTTGTGCGCCATGTCGTTGATCATGATCTGGGTATTGACCCAGGCTTCAAATTCCTTCATAAATTCCTGTTCGTAACTCATTGATTCTCCTTATTCTAATCCACGGAAGTAGTCCGTATCAATCTCTCGGTAGGGCTGAATATCCTGAACATACTCCAACACCCCTTGAAATTCTCCGTTTTCATCGTGTACCGCAGCATAGGTGATGTGGACAAACTTGCCTCGCGACTCCGACTTGAACCACATTTCATACTTGTCTTTTTTACCTTCACGAAGACCTTTCATAACGGCCTTCACCTTGTCTAGGTACTTGGGCGGATGGCAGAGTTCAACATTGCGCCCGACTTGGGATGGCGTCCGTTTGAAAATCATCTCATCAGCTGGCGCATTGTCATTGTAATACTGGAAAATATCGTCTTTATTGACAAAGGTAATCTCCATGGGAAGGTGATTAAGGATGAGGTTGGCCTGCTCTACGGAGAGATAGCCATTCCCAAAAGCCTGTTGACTATGACGGTCCAGCACTGCTTCCTTTTCCTTAGGGGTAAAGGTAATGGTAAACTGACCTTCTGGCGTATCGATAACTTGCTGAACTTGACCTTCAGCCGTGTCTAGCTGCACGGGCTCCAGTGCACTCTTTTCCTCAACAAAACTTTGGCGTTCTGGCACCCATTTCTCAGACGGACGGATGATGGCATAGCCGTAGGCATCGCTCTCCTCCGCAATCTGAAGCCAGTCATCTTGGGTGAAGGACTCAAGGAGAATCATGAGGAGGATGGACTCTTCCTTGAAAATCATACTTTCAAACTCTGTCGCAAAAGCTTCAAAAGCTTCCTTTACACTGCTAATCGACACTTCTGGTAATGATTTGGCTGTCGTTAGAGCTGTTTGAAAGAGTTCCCTGATCTGGTCGTCCACTCCCCACATAACTTTTGGAGGTGAATCGTGTCCATAGCGCTCCATGATAGGAAAGAAGAGCTCTTCCTTGCGCTGGTAGTGGATGTCAAATTGCCCCAACAGCCCCATTTGACGGACCAAGCCCTTGCGCATCTCTGCAAGCATTTCCTCGTCTTCCATAGACTCATAGGTATCCAACAGTCTCCGAATGCGAATCAAAGCTGCACGGAGAGCCAGATTTTCATCCTTGAAAACGCGAACGGGGTGGCCAGGGTGTTCAGTATCCTCCACTTCGACGCCCTTAACAGCGTTTTTAAAAAGATTAGCATGGACATCACAGAGTTCCATGACATCTTCAAAGGTGACACCTGAGTCTGAGTTCATCAGCTCGTGCTCCATGAGGGAAATCTCGATGGCTGAAACACCCGTAAAAGTCGCATCAAAACGCTCCTGAACTGATTCAGGAGAGGCACCATTGTGCAATTCTAACAAAATATCCCGTAGGATATGAATCCGTTCATCTGCCATTAGTCTAATCCAATCACTTCATAGCCGTTCGCTTCTAGCGTGCGGACAATCTTGTCCATAGGAGTTCCTTCAAGTTTAGAACCCTGCTTCAGCGATACTTTGCGACCGACTGTGTTGCGCATCAAGGGATTAGCAAGTGGTTTAAAACCGAGCTCCACTAGGATTTCCAAAACTTCTGGGTGCTTGTCTACCACTTCTGCAACGGGTATTGACACATCGATGATATTGTCCATGACGACCTCCATTGTATGTTCTAATACTCAATGAAAATCAAAGAGCAAACTAGGAAGCTAGCCGCAGGCTGTACTTAAGTACGGCAAGGTGAAGCTGACGTGGTTTGAAGAGATTTTCGAAGAGTATAAAATGATTTTACTGCTTATATTATACCATATGGGAAGAGATTAAAAAACTAGCAGTGGAATTCCTGCTAGTTTCTTTCATTTCAAGTTATTCCTTATCATCTGGTTTTGCGAGCCACTGGGCTACATCCATCAGCTTGTCAGCAAGCAGTACTTTCCCGAAACCTACTAGAGCATTGTCGTCTTTTTTCATGTTCTTCAGGACTTTGACGCTTTGCATCACGAAAAAGTAATTCCCGTAAGTCTTGGCTAGAATTTTAATGAATCCCATATTACTCTCCTTCGATGATTTCGACCTCTTTTCGGATAGTATCAACGTCTCTTTGATATTGCACTTCATTGTAGTTGACTAGCTTGGACAATTCCTGTTGCAATCTTTCTCCCATCGGTTTCATGGTCGCAAAGGTTAGGCCTCCAGAAATGACTCCACCTAGGATAGGAATCACTTTCCCCATCCCTTTGGCTAGGCCTCCTTTTGTCAGATTGACACCAAAAATTTTCAAAACTTTTTCTAAAATTGGATACCAAAGAGTTTTTGTCAAGGCTTTCTTGTTCACTACTTTTATGACTTGCTTGGCTACTGTCACACCGCCTGATCGAAGCAGGGCACCTGCGCCATTTACTCCCAGCATCACACCGAGATACAGTAGGAGTGTGTGTTTAGCTTCCTCGCTTAACTCATTGCGCGATGCCCAGAGATCATCAAATCCGTAAATATACCCTAGTTCTTGAGCTAATTTCAATGAAAAACCATAAAACTGAGCTACGTCTGTCGGGATAGTGATCGCCATGAGAATCCCTCCAGGTAGACCTGCCAAAACCGATGTTCCACTGGCTAACAGGACATTATCCTTAATACAGGCCTTGGCCACTCTATCCAAGCTTTCTTGAGGCAACAAAGAAGTCGGTCCTTGTTCAATCAAAGTTGGAATATCCTTACGGTCTAATTCCTTTGAAAACTTTTCTACTAAAAATTTCTCTCGATCAACTTTGACTACGGGTAATTTTACCACTTGTTGCAACACTTGCATAGCTATATCTTGTTTAGCCATATGTCTCTCCGTTTTTCATTTATATCAAGCTTTATCATATCATACTATTTGAAATTTACAAATTTTTTAAACTGATTTTTATCAGATAGATATATCGTCAAATAGCAATGATCATACTCTGGCAACAAAAAAGAGGGTCACCCCTCTTTTTTAGTTCTTATCCAGATTGCGTAGCATCTCGTCAATCTTGTTTCCATATTCGATGGATTCGTCTTTGACGAAGGTCAAATCTGGGATTTTGTACAATTTCAAATTGCGACCAAGTTCACGTTTGATTGTACCAGTTGCTTTTTCAAGCCCGATTTGAGCTTTTTGGTTATCCGAAGCAAGGTTACTCAAAATGGTGTAGTAAACCTTGGCAACAGACAAGTCCCCCAGCATCTGAACATCTGTAATGGTCACACCTTGGACACGCGGATCACGGACTTTCTTTTGCAAAATCTCATTGACTTCACGCTTGATTTCCATGCCCACACGATCCGTACGGAAATGATTTGCCATGATATTCCTTTCTCTACTTTGAACCAAAAGCTAGGCCAGCAGACCTAGCTATTTTTATTAGATAGAGGAACTAGAGCCATTTGAATCTAGGAAACAAGCCTTTGATAGAACTAAAGTTCATCGAGGCGATGTTGACGACGAGTCAAATCGGCTATCGTTTCTCTATTATCGTTTAATTTCTTCCATGACATAGGCCTCAATCACATCATCAGTCTTGATATCATTGTAGCCATCAATCATCAATCCACCTTCACGACCGTTTGTAACTTCTTTAACGTCGTCTTTGTAATGTTTCAAGCTTGCGAGTTCACCGTCATAGATAACGACACCGTCACGGATAACACGGACTTTCGAGTCACGGGTAACTTTACCGTTGATAACCATGAATCCACCGATGGTTCCCACTTTAGATACCTTGAAGGTTTCACGGATAACTGCTTCACCGATAACTTTTTCTTCAAATTCTGGGTCAAGCATCCCTTTCATAGCTTCTTCCATCTCTTCGATAACCTTGTAGATAATGCTGTGAAGACGGATTTCAACATCGTCAGCTTCGGCTTGTTGACGCGCTTGTGGTGTAGGGCGTACGTTGAAACCAACGATAAAGGCATTTGAAGCTTCCGCAAGGGTCACGTCTGATTCGTTGATAGCACCGACTGCTGAGTGGACAATGGTAACTTTGACACCTTCTACATCGATCTTTTGAAGTGAGGCAGAAAGGGCTTCAACAGAACCTTGTACGTCGGCCTTGATGATAACATTAACTGACTTAAGCTCACCAGCTTTAAGCGTATCAAAGAGGTTTTCAAGGCTGACACGTTGAGTAGCTTGACGTTGCTTCATAAGGGCACGTTTTGCACGTTCTTCACCGGCCGCACGCGCAGATTTTTCATCTTCGTAAACGGCAAAGTGGTCACCCGCCATTGGCGCTTCGTTCAAACCTGTGATAGAAACTGGTGTTGACGGACCTGCAACCTTAACACGACGACCAAGGTCATTGGTCATAGCACGCACACGACCGAAGGTATTTCCGACAACGATTGGATCTTGGACATTCAAGGTACCTTGTTGAACAAGAAGGGTTGCGACCGCACCTTTTCCTTTATCCAAGCGCGCTTCGATAACGGTACCGATTGCACGCACTGTTGGGTCTGCTTTGAGTTCTTGGATTTCAGCCACAAGAAGGACTGTTTCCAACAATTCTTCGATATTTTGGTTGAATTTAGCTGAGATTTCAACAAATTCAGAATCACCACCCCAAGCTGTTGACATAACACCATGCTCTGCCAATTCACCGATAACACGTTCTGGATTGGCACCTGGTTTATCAATCTTGTTGATAGCTACGATGATTGGAACGTTGGCCGCTTTTGAGTGGTTGATGGCTTCGATAGTCTGAGGCATAACCCCGTCGTCGGCCGCTACAACCAAGATGGTAATATCGGTAACAGATGCACCACGCGCACGCATAGAGGTAAAGGCCGCGTGTCCTGGTGTATCAAGGAAGGTAATCTTCTTGCCATTTTCCACGATTTGGTAGGCACCGATATGCTGCGTGATACCACCTGCTTCACCTGTCGCAACACGAGAGTTACGAAGGGTATCCAAGAGGGTTGTTTTACCATGGTCAACGTGTCCCATGATGGTTACAACTGGTGGACGCTCAACCAATTCATCTTCGTTAAGATAGCCATCTTCGACAAAGAAACGTTCGATGTCGGCATTATCCACTTCAACCTTTTGTTTGGCTTCGATACCGTAATCCACCATGAGGAGTTCAATTGTTTCTCCATCCAAGGATTGGTTTTGTGTGGCCATGACACCCATCATAAAGAGTTTCTTAACGATTTCTGCCGGTTCACGTTTGATACGTTTTGCGATTTCCGCAACAGTCATACCATCTGTATACTCAAATTCTGTTGGCAATTCATGGAACTTACGCTCTGTAACAGGTTTTGGAGTCTGGTTACGGTTGTTTTGCTTGTTCCCTTTTTTATTTTTCTTATTGTTATTCCAGTTACTATTTCTTTGATTTCTCACTTGATTCTGACTACTTCGATTCTTTTGTTGTTTTCTAGGACCATCTTCTTCGTGATCATAATCGTCACGTTCTTTGTCTGGTCGAGCTTGTTTTTTACGACGTGTATCCACTGGCGCTTCTTTCGCTACAGGAGCTACTGTTACGGCTGGCTGCGTTTGTTCAGCTAGTTTAGCAGCTTCTTCAAAGATTTCCTCTGGTTCCTTGCGTTTGTTAGCTTGAGCCAAGGCTTCTTTGGCAGCTTGCGATTGTTTGAAGCGCTCCTCGCTTGAGCGTGCGTATTCTGCATTTTGCTCTGCTTTTAGAGCCGCTGCACGGGCTTTAAAGTCAACACGTGGTCCAGCTTGTTTTGGCTGGAAGTCTTGTTGCTGACGGCGATCATTGCCACGATTTCCTTGACCAGGTTTGCCACCATTACGGCTGTCATTTTTCTGACGGTTGCCGTTTTGTTGTTGGTCACGGTTGTTGCCCTTGTTTTGTTTGCGTCGCTCTGCCTGCTCTTTGGCACGCGCCTCACGCTCCGCTTTGAAGTTTCGACTTTGTGGTCTTGCGGCCACTACTTTTTCTTCCTTAGGAGCTGCAGGTGCAGCTGGTTTACTTTCTTCCTTAGCGGCTACTGGTTTAGCTGATACAGGCTTTTCTGCTTTCTTTTCTACACTTGCTTTTGGTGCTGCAGGTTTTGCTTCTGCCTTAGGAGCAGGTGCAGGTTTAAAGCTAGCTGCGATTTGTTCAGCCGCAGCAGCTTCCACGCTCGATGAGTGGCTTTTCACATCCAAGCCCAACTCTTTTGCACGCGCTACAACTTCTTTACTTTCTTTTCCAAGTTCTTTTGCGATTTCGTACAATCTTTTCTTAGACAAATCATGTCCTCCTCTTCTATTCCATAAGAGACCTCATTTTCTTTGTAAATCCAGCATCTGTCACAGCCAAAACCTTTCGCGATTTTCCGACTGCTATGCTTAATTCCAGTGTTGAAAACACGGTTATAACTTCTACTTGATAATAGTCACTTTTATCTTGAATTTTCTTGGTCAGATTAGGACCAGCATCATGGGCTAGAAAGACTAGCTTGGCTTTCTGATCTTGGATGGACTTGACCACCAATTCCTCACCCGATATGATCCGGCCTGCTCGTTGAGCAAGTCCCAAGAGATTGCTTATCTTTTGCTTATTCAAGTCCTAACTCTCTTCTTTTCACTTTGTGATCCACATAGGCGATCAACTCGTCATAAAAGCTTTCTTCCACTTCCATGTTAAAGCTGCGGTTAAAGACTTTCTTCTTTTTTGCCTCTAGGGCTTCTGCATTGTCTAGCTTGATATAAGCGCCACGGCCATTGGCCTTGCCTGTCGGATCGATAAAGACCTGTCCTTCTTTGTTCTTGACAATGCGGAGCAAATCACGTTTGTCAATCACTTCGTTGGATACAACAGACTTGCGCAAAGGGATTTTTCTTGTTTTCATCTTTCCCTCCTCTAGCAGCTTTTATTCTTCTGTCAGTTCATCCGCAGCTGCGTAATCCACTTGACCTGCTTCTTCCATAGCTTCAAACTCACTGGCAGACTTGATATCGATACGGTAACCCGTCAAGTGAGCTGCCAAGCGAACGTTTTGTCCACGACGACCGATGGCAAGAGATAGCTTGTTATCAGGTACAACGACCAAGGCACGTTTGCTGTCATTTTCATCAAAGATAACTTGGTCAACCTCTGCAGGTGCGATAGCATTGTAGATAAACTCAGCTGGATCTGCTACCCACTCGATAACGTCGATGTTTTCTTCGACAGGAATCATGCGATCGCTCTTGGCATCGTAACGAGCTGGGTGGAATTTGCTAGTGATTTTCTTGATATTGGCACCACCACGTCCAACGATTGTCCCGATAGCGTCCACGTTTGGATTGTGGCTACGAACGGCAACTTTCGTACGGTCACCAGCTTCACGGGCTACGCTCATGATTTCAACAGTTCCATCGTAGACTTCTGGAATTTCTTGCTCCATCAAGCGTTTGATCATTTCTGGATGGCTACGGCTAACAAAGACGTTGACACCACGAGGGTTGTCTTCAACTTTGTAAACGTAGACTTCGATACGGTCATGGGAAGCAAAAACTTCTCCAGGGATTTGGTCTTGTTTTGACAATTGGGCTTCAATGCTGCCAAGGTTGACGTAAATAAAGCGGTTGTCAAATCGTTCTACCGTACCAGACATGATTTCTTGTTCATGTTCCTTGTAAGTATTGTAAGTGATGGCACGTGTTTGCTTGCGCATTTTTTCCATGATGGTTTGTTTAGCAGATTGGGCTGCTACACGACCAAACTCAGCAGGTGCTTCTTCAAACTTGATTTTGTCACCAAGTTCATAGGCTGAATTAATGGCAAGGGCATCTTTCAAGCTGATTTCCAAACGGCTATCAAATACTTCATCAACAACTTCACGGACAGTATAAACTGTAAAGTCACCCGTTTTTTCATTGAAGTCAATGGCTACGCTGTCAGATTGACCATAGCGTCTGCGATAAGCGGAACGAAGCGACTCTACTACTGCGTCGATGATGTCTTCTTTTTTGATTCCCTTGTCTTCTTCCAAAATGCGGAAGGCCTCTAGCATTTCTTTACTCATGTTCTTTTTACTTTTGAATCCTCAAAAGCTATCCTTTCTTTTCTATAGTTTTACTGCTAAGCGTGCTTTTGATACTAAACTGTATGGAATTTGAACGGTTTTCTTACGTGTCTTGTCCATATATTCCATGGTCAACTCGTCTTCTTCAAAGGATACCAAAGTTCCTTCAAAGACTTTTTGCTTATCAATGGCTTGGTAGAGCCCGATATGGATGTATTTCCCAACTGCTCCAGCGACAGCATCCTTGGTTTTCAAAGGACGTTCCAAGCCTGGACTGGTGATTTCTAGGAAATATTGTTCTGGGAAGGGATCGGGCTTGATAGTGTCTAGGACAGGACTGATGATTTCTGTCAGGTCTGCCGTGTCGTTCAAGGTAATTCCTTCGGGTTTATCTACAAAAATACTGAGAATCATGTCACTGCCAATCTTTCCATACTCGATATCCACGAGTTCAAAAGGTGCTTGGATGACAGGTTCTACAACTTCTCTGACTAATTCTACGATTGTTGCGATTGCGTCCACCTCCTCATAAGCAAGAGGCGAAGATATTTCCCCGCCTCTCTTTCTCATATTCTTACTATCAGTATAGCACGTTTGTCAATTTATGTAAAGTATAAGCACTCAAACAGCTGGTTTTCAAGCTGTTTCTTAAAATTCTGCCTCAACTCGGTAGATCACTTGACCTTTGCTGGAGAATTTTTGCTCATACTCTGTCATGACATTGCCTTCAAAATCACTGGCATGCAAGTCCAGCCAAACACCATTGAGTTTCATCCCATACTGAGAAAAGCTTACCAAGCTGTACTCAAACAAGCCACGATTGTCTGTCTTGAAATGGATTTCCCCATTCTCAGGCAAGATGCGCTTGAAGGTATCCAAGAAACTCTTGTAAGTCAAACGACGTTTTTCATGGCGTTTTTTAGGCCAAGGATCTGAAAAGTTTAGGTAGAGACGTTCAATCTCCCCGTCTTCAAAGTAGTCAGTCAAATCTGAACCATCTACCCACAGCAATTTGATATTGGGCACTCCAACTTCAAGCACCTTGTCCAAGGCATAACTCAATACTGACTTTTGAATGTCAATCCCGATGTAGTTGATGTCAGGGTTTTGTTTGGCCATTCCAGATACGAAGGCCCCTTTCCCACTTCCAACCTCAACATGAATAGGATGATCATTTCCAAACAAGTCTCGCCATTTCCCTTTTGCTTCTAAGGGATTGAGGACTACATACTGAGGATTAGCCTCTAGTAATTCTGTCGCCCCTTTACGATTTCTAACTCTCATCTCTTCTTTCCGTACTTGTCACGGAAGACGCGCAAGGCATAAATCTCCCGGTTTACATTGTCTAAATCTTGATTTTCACAGTATTTGGCAATCTGGTTCAAGTAAGAATACTGACCATACCAATACAATTTATCTAACACTGTCTGATTGTACTTATAGCCGTAGTCTCTCAACCATTGACGCCACTGATGATCTGGAATGTAGTGGCATAGCAAATGCGCCACATCAAACATACGATCCGTCAGACGAACCGAATCCCAATCCACTAGATAAACGAGTCCACTCTCTGTCTCAATCCAATTACTATGACGAAGATCCCCGTGCACAATCGTTGCATGGTCTTCTCTAAAACCTGGAACCGTCTTACCTAGCTCCGCAATCACACTGTTCAAATAGTGGTTCTGCTTCAAGATTTCTGGAACTCCTTGCTGCCAAGAACGTAGCAAATCAACTGGTGTTTCCATGGTATATCCCAAACGACTCAACTGCTTCATCAAAGGACGCGAGCGGTGAAGGCGGTTCAAGATATTGATAATCTGCTTACGATTCATATCGTAAGGGGTCAAGATTTTACCTGTCAGCCATTCCTGAGCACACATATCACGGCCATCTGGCAAACGACGAGTCCATAGTAATTGAGGAGCGATTTGTTCTCTGGCTAGGCCAGGTAGGATTGGAGAGGTGTTCATTTTTACAAAGACGCGCTTCCCATCAGGGTAGCTTCCCATATAAGCCTTGCCACTCTTCCCAGGGATAGGGGTCAGCGTTAGCTCATTATCACCCAAGTCCATTTCTTTCCTCCGTATAAAGTTTCCTTACTATTCTACTAGTTTTTGGTCTATTCGTCAACCAATCTTTTTAGTTGGTAAGGCAAATAAAACAATTGTAGGAAGAGACTAACCCCTACAAAAGTCAACAAGGCTATTTTTTCTTGAAAAACCACTGCTCCGACCAGCAATTCCAGCAAAAGAACTGCACTTCCCACACCAAGCACAATCTGTTTCAATCCCTTCTCTTTCTCCCCTTTTTCTAGTGGAAAGAGCTGAGTCAAGTACTGGTAGTCAAAGGCATGATAGAGGGCCAGTAACTGAAAGAGCAGGAGATAGTTAAATAAAACTACTACTGCTGTCGCAATCCAAGCTTGCTCGATAAAGACTTGCGCTAACAAAGAAAGCAAGAGCAGACGGAGACTGAGGGCAAAGAGATCTCCATTTCGCAGGTAAGAACGGAGATAGAGGTTTTGCCAAATCTTGCTCGGCACTTTCTGAACTGCTTTAAGGATGAAATCCAGATAAGCGCGACGTTTGACACTATTTGAAACGCCCTTGACCTGAGTAAAGAGAGCAAAGAAACGAAGCAAAACTTGCTTGCGCTTGCTTTCTTGAGAGATCACATAGTCCCAGTCGAGACCAGTCTCAGTAAAAAATTTACTGGCTTTTTGGCGAAAGAGGAGATATTTCCCAGCTCCCAATAAAAGCACATAGATGAGAAGAACTGGCAAGCCATAACCCATGGCTAAAAATAAGGGCGCAAATAAAAGCAAGAAAAGGGTTTGGACAAAGAGCCAAAAGACTAGTGAGCGCACTGTCTGCCCTTTGAGGTGAGACTTAACCTCCTCTTCACTGACTAAGAGAAAGAGCTTGTCAGGTCCTTCCATGTAGGTCGCGATTCCTCCCCAAGCCAAAAGCAAGATAGATACTATTACTAAAAACAAGAGAATAGGCCAGTGGTTTTCAGGAAAATGTTGCAGGAGTTGACTGTACTGGTAAGCTAGAAAACCGATGAGAACTAGCAGGAACAAGACAAAGTGGTCATTGAGAACATAGCGCAGATAACTGACACACTCCTTACGAAAAGCCTGCTTTCGCTTTAAAAACAAGTCTTTCATAGCTCCTCCTCTTTGGTCAGAGCCAAGTAAATATCATTCAAACTCGCTTCAGGCATGCTAAAGGTCTCGCGCAGTTGCTGGAGATTCCCCTGAGCCCGCACCTCCCCCTTGTGGAGAATGACAAAGGCATCACACATCTTTTCCGCTGAGTCTAGCACGTGGGTACTCATGAGGATAGACTTGCCTTTTTGCTTTTCCACTTCTAGTAGCTGGATCAAGTCAGAAATGGCCAGCGGATCGAGCCCAAGGAAAGGCTCATCAACGATGAAAAGGCTCGGATCTACGACAAAAGCACAGATAATCATGACCTTCTGCTTCATCCCTTTGGAGAAATGCACTGGGAACCAGTCTAATTTTTGGTCCAGGCGGAACATTTTTAACAAAGATTCCACACGATCAAAAGCCACTTTTTGCTCAATACCATAGGCCATGGCAACCGTCTCGATATGCTCCCTGAGGGTCAATTCCTCGTACAAGCTAGGCGTTTCAGGGATATAGCCAATCTGTTTGCGGTAGTTGGTCGCATCTTCTCGCAGGGTGAGACCATTAATCTTGATTTCCCCACTGTAAGGTGTCAACAGACCAATAATCTCATTAATTGTCGTTGATTTCCCAGCACCGTTGAGACCAATCAAACCGACCAACTGCCCACTTTCAACTGTAAAGGACACATCTTTCAAGACAGGAACGTGAACATAGCCTCCTGTCAGGTTTTTAATTTCTAACATATTTTCTCCGAATCTGGTATAATGTAGCTATATTATATCAAAATTCAATACAGTAGAGGTAGATTTTATGTCAGATTGCATTTTTTGTAAGATCATCGCAGGGGAGATTCCTGCTTCAAAAGTATACGAGGATGAGCAGGTTCTTGCCTTTCTTGATATCTCTCAAGTAACACCTGGACACACCTTAGTCGTGCCAAAAGAGCACTATCGCAATCTTTTGGAGATGGATGCTACCAGCGCTAGCCAACTCTTTGCCCAAGTGCCACTGGTAGCTCAAAAAGTTATGAAAGCTACCAAAGCTGCTGGTATGAACATCATCGCCAACTGTGAGGAAGTTGCTGGTCAAACAGTCTTTCATACTCACGTGCATCTCGTACCTCGCTACGGTGCAGAAGATGACCTCAAGATTGACTTTATCGCCCACGAACCTGACTTTGACAAACTTGCCCAAGTCGCTGAAACCATTAAAAACGCTTAAGGAGATGCCATGAAACTATCAAATCTACTGCTATTCGCAGGAGCTGCAGCTGGAAGTTATTTTGTCGTGAAAAATCGCCAAGCCATTCAGGATGAAGTGCTAGATACAACTGACCGCGTCCAAGCTATCAAGGATGATTTGGATATCATCCAAAACAGCCTGCAAATCATCGACCAACAAAAAGCCCTTATCAAGGAATACCAAAAAGATTTAACCTACAAATTCAAAGTTTTAGAAAAAGATTTCCAAACCAGAATGGCGGTTCTCCAAGAAGAAAAACAAGAATAAGAAAGCCTCCAACTTTCCTTAAATCCATTTTAGGTTGTCAAGTCCAGATAAAGAAAAGGAATGAAAATGAAACAGTTTTTTAAAATTCTGGCGCAGATTATCCTAATTCCTTGTGGCTGTCTCTGTCTCCTTGCAGTTCTGGCATTTCTACTACTAATCAATCTTTTCAAAGCGTCACCGAGTGACATCCAAAAAGGGAATGACGACTTAAAACAAATCTTTATCTCTCTTGACATGCCTCCTGATAAAGTAGAATCAAATGGAAGGTATCAATTTGAGGGTGGAGGCTTACATTTTTATGTTACTTTCTCTGATGATGTCATCAATAGCCACCCCGTCCTAAAAGAAAGTCCAAAACTCACCAAAAACCGACTCGAAGTCTATGTCCTCCAGACAGGAGAGATTTCCTACTATAAAGTAGGGGATAACTTGTTCAATCATGGTTTATTTCAGTTTTTAGAGAAGGAGGGCGAGAAGTATTTCCAAGAAAAAGGAAAGAAATTTAACCCTAATTACTCACTTCTCTTTTGGAATAATCAGGAAAGTTTTAAAAAGGGAATCGCATTCTATGAAAAAGCTTTGACCTTAGTAGATATTCAGGATAATTCGGCGATTAAGCGCATTGATACCGTCACCGTTAAGCCTGGAAAGGAAGAGGAATTCAAGCAACTGATCCAGGAGATGGATGTAGCTGGCTTGCTCACTCAAAAGTATAAATAGTAAACTAACTGGAGAATGATTTCTCGATACTAAATTTTTAATGATAACAAAAAAAGAGCCCGCCGGCTCTTTTTACTTTATTCTCCTTCAAAGGCATCTTTTATATGGTCAAAGAAGCCTTTTTTCTTCGGATTGACTTTCAAGTCACCTGCAGCTGCGAACTCTTTAAGCGCTGCTTTTTGGCGGTCATTCAAACCTGTCGGAGTCACGACATTGACAGTAACGTATTGGTCACCAACAGCACCGCCACGAAGGCTCGGTGCTCCCTTTCCACGTAGACGGAATTTCTTGCCAGTCTGAGTTCCTTCTGGGATAACCAATTCAACATCTCCATGCACAGTTGGAATTTCTACAGTATCTCCAAGAGTAGCTTGGACAATATTAAGATTTAACTTGTAGAAAATAGTTGTTCCTTCACGTTCAAACTTATCGCTGGCTTCTACTGAAACCACTACATACAAGTCTCCGTAAGGTCCACCGTTAAAGCCAGCTTCACCTTGACCTGCTAGGCGAATTTGTTGACCGGTTTCCACACCAGCAGGGATTTTCACATGTACGCTATGAGCTTGTTTCTCATGACCAGTTCCGTGACAGGTTGTACATGGATCTTTGATTTCTTTTCCACGACCATGACAGACATCACAGGTTACTTGACGGCGCATCATACCAAGAGGAGTCTGCGTATCAACGTTAATAACACCAGCACCATGACAGCGTCCACAAGTGACTGGACTTGTCCCTGGCTTAGCACCAGATCCATTACATGTACGACAGCTTGCTTCACGGTTGTACTTAACTTCTTTTTCCGTTCCGAAGATAGCTTCTTCAAAGGTCAAGTTCACACGGTACTGGAGGTCATCCCCTTGACGAGGAGCGTTTGGATTGCGTGAAGCTCCGCCTCCTCCGAAAAAACTTGAGAAGATATCTTCAAAACCACCGAAACCACCTGCTCCGTCAAAGCCGCCAAAGCCACCAGCACCACCAAAGCCACCGTTGGCACCCGCAGCACCATATTGGTCATAGGCTGCACGTTTTTGGTCGTCACTCAAAGTCTCATAGGCTTCTTGAACTTCCTTGTACTTTTCCTCAGCGCCAGGCTCCTTGTTGATATCTGGGTGATATTTTTTGGAAAGCTTACGATAAGCCTTTTTGATCTCGTCTGCCGAAGCGTTTTTTGACACCCCCAGACGATCATAAAATTCAGTATTGTTCATACAAGATACTAAGAGCGAACAGAAAGCGACTGAAATTTAGGAAACCGACAAGAAATCCTGATTTCTTAGGAGGTTTATCTAATTTCCAAGCTTTCCGCCCGTGTTCAATTCCCTGAACCCCCTTATTCCTTTCTGTTAATATTGCGAAACGAAACCTCAATCTAGGTCGGGTTCTATTCCTTTCTTTATATATTGATGATAAAAACTCAAATAAATTGGGTTTTACCCCTTTTTACCGAAAAACAGAGGCTGGGTTGCAACCTCTGGATTTCTTCTTATACTTACAACGCAAAAGTCATCATAGCGATTGTAGTAGATTGACAATCACTTTAGTGATTAGTCATTCTTAACGACCTCGCTCTCCGATTTTCAAGCTCGGGATAAAATAGTCCACTGGACTATTTTACTTCTCAGTAAACTCTCCGTCTACGACGTCATCGCCTGCGTTTCCTGTTGCTTGTGCGCCTTCTGCTCCTGCTTGAGCTTGTTGAGCTGCAGCGGCTTGTTCGTAGAGTTTAACAGCAAGTCCTTGAGCTTTTTCGTTCAATGCTTCGAGTTTTGCTTTCATTTCGTCCAAGTTGTTATCTTCTTGGGCTTTCTTAAGCTCATCAAGGGCAGCTTGGGCAGCGTCACGTTCTGCATCGAAGCCTTTTCCTTCAGTTTCCTTGATTGTCTTTTCAGTCGCAAAGATTGCTTGGTCTACTTCGTTACGAAGGTCAACTTCTTCTTTACGTTTCTTATCTGCTTCAGCGTTTGCTTCTGCATCTTTCATCATGCGGTCGATTTCTTCATCAGTCAAACCAGAGTTAGATTGGATGACAATAGTTTGTTCTTTTTGAGTTCCAAGATCTTTAGCCTTAACAGATACGATACCGTTCTTGTCGATGTCAAATGTTACTTCGATTTGTGGGATACCACGAGGTGCAGCTGGGATATCTGTCAATTGGAAGCGTCCAAGAGTCTTGTTATCTGCTGCCATTGGGCGTTCACCTTGAAGAACGTGGATATCAACGGCTGGTTGGTTATCTGCTGCAGTTGAGAAGACTTGTGATTTAGATGTTGGAATGGTTGTGTTGCGGTCGATCAATTTTGTGAAGACTCCACCCATTGTTTCGATACCAAGTGACAATGGTGTTACGTCGAGAAGGACAACGTCTTTGACATCACCAGTGATCACACCACCTTGGATGGCAGCACCCATAGCCACAACTTCATCAGGGTTCACTGATTTGTTTGGTTCTTTACCAGTTTCAGCTTTAACTGCTTCAACAACGGCAGGAATACGAGTTGAACCACCAACAAGGATGACTTCGTCAATTTCTGACAAGCTCAATCCTGCATCTGAAAGGGCTTGACGAACTGGAACTTTTGTACGTTCTACAAGGTCACGAGTCAAATCGTCAAATTTCGCACGAGTCAAGGTCATTTCCAAGTGAAGAGGTCCAGCTTCACCAGCAGTGATGAACGGCAAGCTGATTTGAGTTGAAGTCACACCAGAAAGGTCTTTCTTCGCTTTTTCAGCTGCGTCTTTCAAACGTTGAAGCGCCATCTTGTCTGTTGATAAGTCAATACCATTTTCTTTCTTGAATTCTGCAATCATGTGATCGATGATTTTTTGGTCAAAGTCGTCACCACCGAGTTTGTTATCCCCTGCAGTCGCCAATACGTCGAAGACACCGTCACCCAATTCAAGGATAGATACGTCGAATGTACCACCACCAAGGTCAAATACCAAGATTTTTTCTTCTTTGTCAGTCTTGTCCAAACCATAAGCAAGAGCTGCTGCAGTTGGTTCGTTGACAATACGTTCTACTTCAAGACCAGCGATTTTACCAGCGTCTTTTGTAGCTTGACGTTGTGCATCGTTGAAGTAAGCAGGAACTGTGATAACAGCTTTGGTTACTTTTTCACCAAGGTAATCTTCCGCATAACCTTTCAAGTATTGAAGGATCATAGCTGAGATTTCTTGTGGAGTGTACTCTTTACCATTTGCAGAAACTTTTTCAGAAGTTCCCATCTTAGATTTGATAGAGATAACTGTATCTGGGTTTGTGACTGCTTGACGTTTTGCAGCATCACCAACAATGATTTCACCGTTTTTGAATGATACTACAGATGGAGTTGTACGGTTTCCTTCTGGGTTTGCGATGATTTTGCTTTCAGTTCCTTCAAGAACTGCAACTGCTGAATTTGTTGTACCTAAGTCAATACCAATAATTTTAGACATGTGTTTTTCTCCTTGTTGTTTTTTCTTCTTTTTTTGATATTTCCCTTAAGTGGTGGGGACGTGAGCAACTCCCTTCGGGATTTCATCACTTATTTTTGAGCCAATTGTCTCAAAAATCCCCTGTTTCAGTAGCACACGCTACTGAAACTTTCACCACGGCGGGCAACATCTTCCTTGCAAGCCTACGGCTTGCTTTTTATCCTTCTTCATAGTTTATTGTCGTTTCGGACAAGTTTTCTATTATGTATGTTGCAACCGTCAGAATTGCCTAGTTGTAGACAACTACCATTGCTGGGCGTAGGATGCGGTCATGGAGTTTGTAGCCCTTTTGGAAGACTTGGGCGATGGTGTCTGCTGGGTGTTCATCGTCTGCTGGGAGAGTTTGGATGGCCATGTGATAGTTATGGTCAAATTCGCCGTCAGCTGCGATTTCTTCGATTCCTTCTTCTTTCAAAGCGTGAATCAAACTCTCTTGCACCATCTCCAATCCTTTTTTGACATCGTCAGTCAAACCTTCAACTGCTAGTGCACGTTCTAAGTTGTCAAGCGACGGTAAAATTGCTTTTGCCAAGTCTTGGCTACGATAACGTTGCAAGTTTTGACGTTCTTCATTGGCACGGCGTTGAATATTTTGCATTTCTGCATGAGCGCGAAGGTATTTATTTTCAAACTCATCCGCGCGTTCATTTGCCAAGTCCAACTCAGACTTCTCAGGAGTTGTTTCTTCAGTTGTTTCCACAACTTCCTCTTCTTTCATTTCTTCGTTTTTTTTATCTTGAGCCATTTTCGCCTCCTTTAATGATTTCAAAATTAATTTACTTCGTAATGATTACTGCTGAGGTAGCGATAAAAATCCGTCAACTTCATGGTCAAAACACGATTGACCACATTGACTTGGTTGACCAATTGCTGATAATCTAGATTGACTGGACCGATAATCGCTAGAATTCCAAAACCTCGATAAGGAATGAGGAACTTACTGCTAATCACCGCCAAATCAGCTAGACAGGATTCCTGACTGTCTGCAACACGGACATTTTGCATTTGATCTTCATGCAAACCTTCACGAATCTCCAGAGCCACTTTTTGTGGTTGGTCAAAGAACTGATAGGCTGCTAGATTGGCAAAATTCAAGAGATTGACTTTGCCCGATACCACAATGTTTTCGTTGAACATTTCTTTAAAAATGTGTTCAAAGAGATCCATGACATTGTCCGTTGTTGTAAAGTAACGCTGGATAATCTGCGGAATCTCCGTCCGAATCTTGTAATGAATGTCCAGAACAGTGTGACCGAGGAAACGTTCCTGAATGATGCTTTTCAGTTTCAGCAAATCTTCCTGCAAGAAGTTCCTTGGAATCAGAAATTGACTAGTAACCGTTCGGGACTCGTCTAGGGTAAATACTGCCAAGGCGGTATGTTGTCCCAAAACAACGATATCAAAGGCTGTCAACCGTTGCCTGCTTGGCTCAACATCCAGCGCCACTACTGTACAGCCACTCAGGTCTGTCAGTAGATTAGCAGCCTCTTGCAGAATATCCTCCAATTTGAAGAATTCCTGATCAAAGGCTTTGACAACCTCGTATACCTCATTTTCAGCCAGTCGGTCAAAAGCCAGCGAGTGTTTCACATAATACTGAAAACCAGCAATACTTGGCATCCGACCGCTTGAGGTATGAGCCTTCTCAAGCAAACCCTGCTTTTCTAAAGCCGCCATGTCATTACGAATGGTAGCACTACTAGAATTGATAGACTCTTGTAGCGCCTTGGATCCGACAGGTTCGTGCGTTTTGGTAAAGATGTCAATAATCAGATTTAAAATATCCTGCTGACGCTCTGTAACCATCTCATCACTCCTCTCTGTCCAATCGATTAGCACTCTATGTACCCAAGTGCTAACTCATGATTCTATTATACACCCTTAGAAGAGAATGTCAAGACAAAAACTCAAAAAATTAGCACTCTTTTGCCAAGAGTGCTAAAAATCAGTCTGAAGACCTAGAATCTTACTTCTCATCTACTTGGTATTTCCTTTTAAGCCTGAAAAAACCATAGATTAGATAAGAAATTGAACAAGCATATAAAACGAAAATAATAAAGAAAGACTGAGACAAGTTTTCTCGATACAAACTCATGCAAACAACAAGACCACCTGAAAAAGTGGCTATACAGGAACGAAGTCTAGACCGCATAACTTCCCATCTAAGATCCTTACTCATATAGACTTTCTCCTCTGAAAGTATATCAGAAGTTGGTTTACGAAGAATCGAACAAAAACCTGTTTCTATCAATTCCCAACCGCTATTTCTAAAATCTTGTAGTTCATGCTTATACTTTTTAAGAAATCTAGAATCATAGATATGGTAGATGACATCGTCCGGTTGACATTGGTCAAAATAGAAAAAACCAAAACGACTAGTTCTATACCTCCAGCCTTTCAAGTGCATCTCACGCAAATACTCTTCTTCCTTGTCCAAATCAACAATGGTGAAAATCCGAAATTGTACTTTGCTATTCATTGTCTTACCTCCAAATCAGAAAACATACATGGTTTTATTTTTCAGATAATTCTTTCCACTTTTGAAACAAGCTCCAAAAAATATAAGAAATCTGAATCGCAAAAACTATCAATAAAATCCAATCTATTATGACAATCAAAAACATTCCCCAACTGAAAGAACTAGCTCCACTGACAAACTTTGAGAAAACCGGTAGTAGAGCTAAAAATAGAATCAAAATAGGAAGCATCCGCATTATTAAAATCCGTTTGATCATAGCTAACTTCCCTGTAGCGTCATTATAGATTTCAAACTCAGTATCCGATTCAATTTCAGAATGTGCTTTTCTAAAATAGGAAAAACTATTAAAGTCTGTAATATGCTCCCAGCCACAGTCTTTAAATAGTTGTAAATAGGAGGCTCTCTCTGATTTTTTCATGGGATAAAAGTCCAACTGATAAGACACCTGCTCCGGTTGGCACTTTTCAAAAGTATACTTAACCGCAACTACTAAGTTAGAGTAGCTTACTTCCTTAAGTTTCCAGCCCTTAGCATGCATTTCCCCAAGGTATAAGGCCTCTCTATCATAATCTGCAATTGTAGATATCCGATATACAACCTTCTTTTCCATCATACTTCCTCCCGACTGTTTCTATAGAGCCGTTCAATACGTTTCAATTCAATCTCCAAAATCTTTCGTCCCAAGTCTGTGATCTGATAGATTTTCCGTTTTTCCTCCTCTCGGACAAAGGAGATCAAGCCATCCTTTTCCATTTTTGACAAGGTTCCATACATAGTTCCAGGACTAATCAAAACTTGTGAATCTGTCATCTCCTTGACCTTTTGTGTAATACTATAACCATGACGTTCCTTTTGTAGACAGAACAAGATATAAAATCCTGTTTCCGTCATCGGAAGATAAACCCGACGAATCTTATCCGTCAATTCCATTTAACTCCACCTCCTATTTAGTTCGATATATCGCACCTCGTTATATAAACTATATCACATCTCGATATAAAATGCAAAAAAAGATCACCCTCAGGCAATCTTTCTTCTATATTAATAAAGATCTAAATAATTATCAACTTCCCATTGTGAAACAAAGGTTGCATAGCTAGCCCACTCGATACGTTTCGCTTCAAGGAAGCTAGTGTAGATATGTTCACCTAGGGCTGCCTTGACCACGTCATCCTCAGTCAAAGCTTTCAAGGCGTTGTGAAGAGTTGATGGAAGGTCTGTAATGCCAGCTTCCTTACGCTCTTCTGCTGTCATGATGTAGATATTTTCTTCGATAGGAGCTGGTGCTTCGATTTTGTTTTCAATACCATGCAAACCAACTTCCAAAAGAACAGCCATAGCGATGTATGGGTTTGCCATTGGGTCCACCGAACGCAACTCAAGACGAGTTCCCATACCGCGTGAAGCAGGCACACGTACAAGTGGTGAACGGTTACGACCAGCCCAAGCAATATAAACAGGTGCTTCATAACCTGGAACCAAACGTTTGTATGAGTTAACCGTTGGGTTCATGATGGCAGTATAGTTGTAAGCATGCTTGATCAAACCACCAAGGAAATGGTAGGCCGTTTCAGACAACTGCATTCCTTTTGGATCATTTGGATCAAAGAAGGCATTGTTTCCTTCTGCATCAAACAAGGACATATTACAGTGCATACCTGATCCAGCAATACCAAATTTCGGTTTAGCCATAAAGGTTGCGTAAAGGCCATGTTTGCGAGCAATGGTTTTAACAACGAGCTTAAAGATTTGAATCTTATCACAGGCACGGAGGACTTCATCATACTTGAAGTCAATTTCATGTTGTCCAACCGCAACCTCGTGGTGACTCGCTTCTACTTCAAATCCCATTTTGGTCAAGACATTAACGATTTCACGACGTGTATTGTCTGCAAGGTCAGTAGGCGCCAAATCAAAGTAGCCACCCTTGTCATTTACTTCAAGTGTTGGATCCCCATTTTCATCCAACTTAAATAGGAAGAATTCTGGTTCTGGACCAAGGTTGAAAGATTTGAATCCTACTTCTTCCATATGACGAAGTGCACGCTTCAGATTACCACGTGGGTCACCTGCAAAGGGTTCGCCTTCTGTTGTATAGACATCACAGATCAAACCTGCAACACTTCCATTTTCATCTCCCCAAGGGAAGACAGTCCATGTATCCAAGTCTGGGTACAAGTACATATCTGACTCATTGATACGTACAAAACCTTCAATAGAAGATCCATCAAACATGGCTTTGTTTGACAAGACCTTATCTAACTGTTCATCTGTAGCAGGAATTTCGACGTTTTTCATGGTTCCCAGAATATCTGAAAACATGAGACGGATAAAGGTAACATTTTTTTCCTTGACTTCACGACGAATATCTGCAGCTGTGATTGGCATGGGTTTTCTCCTTAATATATATATGACTACTTGCGATTGCCTAACCGCGACCAAAGGGTGACCGTACTGAAGCAAAGCGCCCCTGCTGGAGGAGTTCATTGTGAAGTGCACGACGCACTTCCGTCTGACTCACGGCTTTCTTGGACTTCGCCTCGCGTTCAGCATATTTTTTCTTAATCGCAGCAATATTATGACCTTCAGAGATATAATCTTTGATTTCAAGTAGACGATCCATGTCATTCAAGGAATACATGCGACGGTTCCCTTCGTTTCGATCAGGTTTGATCAACTCTTGATCTTCATAATAACGAATCTGACGCGCCGAGAGATCGGTCAATTTCATAACACTGCCGATAGGAAAAACAGCCATATTTCGGCGAAATTCTCTTTCCTTCATTTACAATTTCCTTCTTCCTGTCTATTATAGTCTAAAAAAAGATAAACGTCAACGAATAATGTTATAAAATGTAACATTATTTTCTTTTTTTCTCCCAAAAGAGTTTCAGTTGCTCAATATCATAATTTACAAGGATTGCGACAAAAACTCCCATAAATGTTTCAAATACGCGCGCAAACACGTACAAAAATGTTTCTCCGCTTGGTATTGATAGGGTAATAATCAACATAGCCGCTACGCCACCGATAACTCCTGCCTTGTTGTTCATGGCAACATTTGTCATAATGGTTAACATGGTGCAAATTGGAACAACTAGTAATGTTACCCAAAAGGCTCCATGAAATAAAGTGTTTAAGAGGAAAAAGACAAGGGCGTAAAAACCTCCGATGCTATTTCCTAAGATACGCGAAGTTCCAAAATGGACACTCTTATCAAAGCTCTCTCGTAAACTGAAGACCGCTGTTAGTGCTCCGATTTGAAGCCCCTTCCAGCCAAAAAAACCAAAAATCAAGAGAACTATAAATACGGCAATCCCTGTTTTGAAGGTTCGCATACCAAGCTTGAACTGTGACTTATCAAATTTATATTTTTTAAAATAACTCATAATCTCAACTTTCTACTACCATTTTAACATAAATTAGTTGATTTTATGAGTGAAAATCAATAGGAAGCGTTTTTAATTTAGGGCTATAAAAAAGAGGAAACAGAGTTCCTCTTTTCTACGATTTCATCTAAGAAAGCTTATTTTTCAGTCAAAGCTGCAAGTCCTGGCAATACTTTACCTTCAAGGAGTTCCATTGATGCTCCACCACCAGTAGAGATCCATGAGAACTTGTCTGCACGGCCAAGGTTGATGGCTGCGGCAGCTGAGTCACCACCACCGATGATTGATTTAACACCTGGTTGTTTCACGATAGCATCCATGACACCGATTGTACCAGCTTGGAAGTCAGGGTTTTCAAACACACCCATAGGTCCGTTCCATACAACTGTTTTCGCACCAGTCAAAGCTTCGTCAAATTTAGCGATAGATTTTGGACCGATATCCAAACCAAGGAAACCTGGGTCTACTGCTTCACCTTCAGTGTCTTTCACTTCAGTGTAGTCAGCAAATGCGTTTGCTTCTTTTGAGTCAACTGGCAAGATCAATTTACCGTTTGCTTTTTCAAGAAGAGCTTTTGCAACATCCAATTTGTCTTCTTCTACAAGTGAGTTACCGATTTCGATACCTTGAGCTTTGTAGAATGTGTAAGTCATCCCACCACCGATAAGAACTTTATCAGCTTTTTCAAGCAAGTTTTCGATAACACCGATCTTGTCTGAAACTTTTGAACCACCAAGAATCGCTACGAATGGACGTTCTGGAGCTTCAACTGCTTCTTGGATGTAGGCAATTTCATTTTCAAGAAGGAATCCAGCAACAGCTTTTTCAACGTTTGCTGAGATACCAACGTTAGATGCGTGTGCACGGTGAGCTGTACCGAATGCATCGTTTACGAAGATACCATCTCCAAGTGATGCCCAGTATTTACCAAGTTCAGGATCGTTTTTAGATTCTTTCTTGCCATCAACATCTTCGTAACGAGTGTTTTCAACCAAGAGAACTTGTCCATCTTCAAGAGCGTTAACAGCAGCTTCCAATTCAGCACCACGTGTAACACCTGGGATAAATTTAACTTCTTGTCCCAATTTAGCAGCCAAGTCAGCAGCTACAGGAGCAAGTGATTTACCTTCTTTGTCTGCTTCTTCTTTTACACGCCCAAGGTGAGAGAAGAGGATTGCACGTCCACCTTGTTCAAGGATGTACTTGATAGTTGGAAGAGCTGCAGTGATACGGTTGTCATTGGTAATCACGCCATCTTTAACAGGTACGTTGAAGTCAACACGAACGAGAACTTTTTTCCCTTTCAAGTCAACGTCTTTAACAGTCAATTTTGCCATTAGATATGACTCCTTCTTTTTTTATACGTGTTAATTATATCACAAAATCAGCAAAAGAGATAGAAAAACCCTAAACTTTTCTAGTTCTTTCTTATAATTGAAACTAGCATTTTTTTAAATAAAATCTAGAAAAACCTTGCCAAATAACTAATAATTGAAAGAAAAACTAGTTAAAACAAGGTCTGACTAATCTACAGTCAAACCTTGTTTTTAATTTTTATGAGAAAATCCAAGATTCGTAAATCTGATTAGTCTTCTCTCTTCTTCCTAACATATAAGCGCTTTACTTTTTGATAAAAAGTAACTGTTCTCAGTGCACACCACCAGAACAGGATCATCTTCATTTTATCCTATATGAAAGCGATGTCAATCTATTTAACATAAAAACTATAACTAGGATAATAATCAGTAAAATTTGGACACAATCCTATAAATCATCTATCTTAAAGGGAATCTATCTCTCATTTTAAAAGAAAGTTCTTGTTTCTTATGAAAATTTCAGCTAAACACTTGTGAGATTTACTTTTATCCTTTAAAATAGAATAGGAGAAATTCCGTTATTATTTTCCGGAGGAAAAAGAAATGTCCATTAATTGGCAGGAAATTTTATTTCACTTTTTAGGAGGCCTAGGACTGTTTTTATACAGTATCAAGACCATGGGAGACGGTTTGCAACAAGCTGCTGGAGATCGCCTTCGTTTTTACATTGACAAGTACACTAGCAATCCCTTTTTAGGTGTTCTAGTCGGGATTGTCGTGACTGCCCTCATTCAGTCAAGTACAGGGGTTACAGTTATCACGGTTGGGCTGGTCAGCGCTAGTCTTCTCACTCTTAGACAGGCTATCGGAATTATCATGGGAGCCAACATCGGAACCACCGTTACTTCCTTTATCATCGGTTTCAAGCTTGGCGAGTATGCTTTACCCTTGATTTTCCTTGGAACCATGTTCCTCTTCTTCACAAAAAACAGAACAGCAAACAATATCGGGCGCATCCTGTTTGGTGTCGGGGGAATCTTCTACGCCCTTAACCTCATCAGTGCCGGTATGAGCCCACTTAAAGATTTACCACAATTCAAGGAATATATGGTAACCTTGGGACAAAATCCTATTTTAGGAGTGGTAGCTGGTGCAGTGATTACCGTCCTCATCCAGGCTTCCTCGGCTACAATCGGGATTTTGCAAGGCCTCTATGCAGGTGGGTTCCTTGACCTTAAAGGTTCACTACCAGTTCTCTTCGGGGATAATATCGGGACAACCCTAACCGTGATCATCGCAGCAGCTGGAGCCAATGTCTCAGCGAAACGCGTTGCTGCAACCCACGTTACCTTTAACGTTTTAGGAACTATTCTTTGCTTAATCCTATTAGGCCCCTTTACTGCTATGATCGAGTACTTCCAGGCACTCCTTCACCTCTCACCTGAGATGACCATCGCCTTCTCTCACGGTGCCTTTAACGTAAGTAACACCATTGTACAATTTCCATTCATCGGAGCCTTGGCCTACTTTGTAACCAAGCTCATCCCTGGTGAAGACGAGGTTGTCAAGTACGAGCCCCTCTATCTCGACGAGCAACTTATCCAGCAATCTCCTTCTATCGCTCTAGGAAATGCCAAAAAAGAACTCTTGCACTTGGGGAACTATGCAGCCAAAGCTTTTGACCTTTCTTATACCTATATCATCGGTTTGGATGAAAAGGTAGCTGAAAAAGGGCACAAGACAGAGGAAGCCATCAACACCATCGATGAAAAACTCACTCGTTACCTCATCAGACTCTCAAGCGAATCCTTGAGTCAAAAGGAAAGCGAAGTCTTGACTAACATCCTGGATTCGTCTCGTGATTTGGAACGGATTGGGGACCACGCAGAAGGCTTGCTCAACCTAACAGACTACCTCCAACGTAAGAATGTTCAATTTTCTGATGCTGCTTTAGAGGAATTAGCTGAGATTTATCAAGCAACAACCGCATTCATCAAGGATGCCCTTGATAGTGTAGAAAACAATGATATTGAAAAAGCTCAAAGTCTGATTGAACGCCATAAAGAAATCAACAATATGGAACGCGTTCTCAGAAAGACCCACATCAAACGCCTTAACAAAGGTGAGTGTTCTACACAAGCTGGAGTCAACTTTATCGACATCATTTCCCACTACACTCGTGTATCTGACCATGCTATGAACCTAGCTGAAAAGGTCATCGCTGAACAAATCTAATAAACAAGAAGCTATCCTGAATGGGATGGTTTTTTTCGTCTCCTCATTAAGAATTTCTTTCGGAGCATATAAAAATGCTTTGATTCACAATGGAATCAAAGCATCTTAAAGAGTTCACCAAACATGATAGCAGAAACTGCCGTGCCCCTGTACTTAGCCTCTTCTCTTTTGATAAAGCGCGCCAAGTTGATCAATTCAGGTGCTGGATGTTTGGGATTGATGAGCAATTCACGATTGACAAGTCCTGAGAGTCGGACTGCTAATAATTGCTCATTTGTAGTTGGTAGTTTTTTAGCAGTCTCTAGGAGAGCAGCAACTAAATCTTCACTCAAACCCTGACGAGCATGGTTGTAGAGATCTCTTATAAGGCTTTCTAGGTTTGGTTCTGCCATCCTAATCACCTCCCTTATGCTTAATAATTTTTAATCAAATCAACCGTTGAACGATCCAATTTTTTCACCAAGGCTTGCAAGAAGGCTTGAGCTTCTAGGAAGTCATCCATAGCGTAGAGGGTTTGGTGAGAGTGGATATAACGAGCGCAGACACCGATGGTTGTTGATGGGACACCACCATTTTTCAGATGAGCTGCTCCAGCGTCCGTTCCACCTTTTCCACAGTAGTATTGGTACTTGATACCCGCTTCTTCAGCCGTTGTCAAAAGGAAATCCTTCATTCCTGGGAGAAGCAAGTGACCTGGATCGTAGAAGCGAATCAAAGTTCCATCCCCAATCTTGCCTTGGCCACCATAAACATCACCAGCAGGTGAGCAGTCAACGGCTAGGAAAACTTCTGGGTCAAACTTAGTTGTAGATGTATGAGCACCACGCAGACCAACCTCTTCTTGGACGTTAGAGCCAAGATAGAGTTCATTTCCCAGTTTTTGACCTGACAAGGCTTCTGCTAGCTCGCTTACCATGAGGACACCGTAGCGATTGTCCCAAGCTTTTGAGATGATATTTTTTTCATTGGCTGTCAAGATAGCAGAGCTATCAGGGACAATGGTGTCACCTGGACGGATACCAAAGCTTTCTGCCTCAGCCTTGTCCGCAAAACCACCATCAAAAATGATATCTGAAATAGCTGGCATGGTTGGCCCACCTGTTCCACGTGTCAAATGTGGAGGAACAGAACCTGAGATCACGGGAATTTCACGACCGTCACGAGTAAAGAGTTTAAAGCGTTGACTGCTGACCACCATAGGGTTCCAGCCACCGATTTCAACGACACGGAAGGTACCATCTGGTTTAATTTCGCTGACCATAAAACCAACTTCGTCCATGTGAGAAGCGACCAAGACGCGTGGCGCATCCGCAGCTTCTGAATGCTTGATACCAAAAATACCACCCAAGCCATCTGTCACTACTTCATCCACGTGCGGTGTCAACTTCTCACGAAGATAAGTCCGGACAGGTGCTTCATGACCTGAGATCGCAGCAAGCTCTGTTACTTCTTTGATTTTTGAAAATAATGTTGTCATATCAGTTCCTTCTTTCTGTCCTCCATTTTACCACTTTTTATAGGAGAAGGATAGTGGGAAATTGGATTAGTTTTTACTAGTTTATCCTATAAAAGAGAGGGGCAGATGTAATTTCAGAAATTTTTCTTTCTTTTTACATTAAATTGTCAGAAAATTTATTGACAGATTAAAGAAATCATGTTACATTTATATCCGCAGGTATCTTTCGATACAAAATATACATGAAAGGACGGGGTATGAAACTTTCTCATTATTTAACTGGCTTACTTCTACTCCTAGTCTTTCTTTCCATCACCATTGGAACCAGTGATTTTTCTTGGGAAAAATTCTTTGCTTTTGACCAACAGACTTGGCTTCTCTTTCAAGAATCGCGTCTTCCAAGAACCATCAGCATTCTTCTGACAGCCTCTAGTATGAGCATGGCAGGGCTCCTCATGCAGACCATCACTCAAAATCAGTTTGCTGCTCCGAGTACTGTCGGAACGACCGAAGCCGCCAAACTGGGAATGGTGTTGAGCCTCTTTGTCTTTCCATCTGCGAGTCTGACCCAAAAGATGCTCTTTGCTTTTGGCTCATCCATTTTATTTACCCTCTTCTTCCTGGCCTTTATGACTATTTTTTCTATAAAGGAAAGGTGGATGTTGCCCTTGATCGGGATCATCTATAGTGGGATTATCGGTTCTGTCACAGAAGTTATCGCCTATCGTTTCAATCTGGTTCAGAGTATGACGGCCTGGACCCAGGGCTCCTTCTCCATGATTCAGACCCATCAGTATGAGTGGCTCTTCTTAGGCCTCATTATCCTGATAGCCGTTTGGAAATTATCCCAAACCTTCACCATCATGAATCTGGGCAAGGAAACTAGTGAAAGTTTGGGGATTTCTTACTCTCTACTTGAAAAACTGGCCCTTTTTCTAGTGGCACTAACGACAAGTGTCACCATGATTACCGTGGGTGCCTTGCCATTTCTCGGGGTCATCGTTCCCAATCTTGTCCGCAAGCGCTATGGAGATAATCTGAGTCAAACCAAACTCATGGTTGCTCTGGTCGGTGCCAATCTGGTTTTGGCCTGCGATATCCTCTCTCGAGTCTTGATTCGGCCCTATGAGCTGTCTGTCAGTCTCATTCTAGGAATCATCGGTAGCCTCGTCTTTATCCTACTTCTCTGGAGAGGAGGACAAAAGGATGCAGTTTAAAAGCAAACATACCAAACTCTTCAGCCTTCTCATTATCCTGGCCATCGGAGCTTGTCTCCTCTACTTTTGGCCTATCACTAACCTGTCTGTCTTTGCCTGGAAGCTGCGTTCCCAAAAAATCATCGTTTATCTCTTGGTAGCCATCGCGACAGGGATTTCGACCATTAGTTTTCAAACCCTGACGGAAAATCGCTTTCTGACGCCAAGTATTTTGGGAATCGAATCCTTCTATGTCCTGCTACAGACCCTGCTACTGATATTTGAAAGCAAATTTCTACAGCTTGGAAAGTCTCCTATCTTAGAATTTCTAGTCTTGCTTCTGCTTCAATCCCTCTTTTTTCTCGCCTTACAAGGCTACTTGAAGACGCTGATGAAGCAAAATTTGGTTTTCATTCTGCTAATCTGTCTAGCGCTCGGAAGTCTCTTTCGAAATATCAGTACCTTCCTCCAAGTCCTGATGGATCCAAATGAATACGATAAACTGCAGAACAGTCTCTTTGCCTCCTTTCAGCATCTCAACACTTCCATCCTAGCCATCAGTTCTCTGATCATCCTCGCCTTGACAATCTTTTTCTTTCGAAAAGCAGTCGTTCTGGATGTCTTGCACCTGCAAAGAGAAACGGCTCAGATACTGGGACTCGATGTTGAAAAAGAACAGAAAGAGCTCCTCTGGGGCATCGTGCTTTTAACCTCAACAGCGACTGCCTTGGTAGGGCCTATGGCCTTCTTCGGCTTTATGCTGGCCAATCTCACTTACCTGATTGTCAAAGATTATCGGCACAAGTTGCTCTTTATCCTAGCCATTCTGATTGGATTTGTTAGTTTGACCTTGGGGCAAGCCCTTATCGAACGAGTCTTTGCTCTGGAAATTCGCATCAGCATGATCATCGAGAGTGTGGGTGGTCTCTTATTCTTTATTTTACTTTACAGGAGGGCGCGTCGGTGAAACTGGAAAACATTGACAAATCCATTCAAAAACAGGATATTTTGCAAGACATTTCGCTTGAAGTCAGTCCTCAGAAACTGACAGCCTTTATTGGTCCAAATGGTGCTGGAAAATCAACTCCTCTCTCCATCATGAGCAGACTGACCAAGAAGGATCAGGGAATTCTCAGTATCAAAGGCCGTGAAATCGAGAGTTGGAATTCGCAAGAACTGGCCAAAGAACTCACCATCCTAAAGCAGAAGATCAATTACCAAGCCAAATTGACTGTAGAAGAATTGGTCAGCTTTGGACGTTTTCCCTACAGCCGTGGTCGACTGAGGGCAGAAGACTGGGGAAAAATCCGAGAAACTCTGGACTATCTGGAACTGACAAACTTAAAAGACCGCTACATCGATAGTCTGTCTGGCGGACAGCTCCAACGTGTCTTTATCGCCATGGTACTAGCCCAGGATACAGACTTTATCTTGCTGGACGAACCACTAAATAATCTCGATATCAAGCAAAGTGTCAGCATGATGCAGATCCTTCGGCGACTGGTGGAGGAACTTGGCAAAACCATTATCATCGTCCTCCACGATATCAACATGGCTAGCCAGTATGCGGATGAAATTGTTGCCTTTAAAGACGGCCAAGTCTTTTGCAAGGGAACGACTGCTCAAATCATGCAGGCTGACCTGCTCAGTCAACTTTATGAGATTCCCATCACACTGGCTGATATCAATGGCAAAAAGATCTGTATCTATAGCTAGCTATTCTGAACTCATGTTAGAGAACCCTCTGTCTCTTAGCTAACAAACCTATTTAAGAGACCCCCTACATCGTTACTATATTTTAAAAAGGAGAAATCATGAAAACATCCCTTAAACTTTATCTCACTGCCCTAGCTGTCAGCTTCTTGCTCTTACTTGGTGCATGTAGTACAAATACAAACTCAAGCACTAGCCAGACAGAGACAAGTAGCTCTGCTCCAACAGAGATAACTATTAAAAGTTCACTAGATGAGGTCAAACTTTCAAAGGTTCCTGAAAAGATTGTGACTTTTGACCTCGGTGCTGCGGATACTATTCGCGCTTTAGGTTTTGAAAAGAATATCGTCGGAATGCCTACAAAAACTGTTCCGACTTACCTAAAAGATCTTGCAGGAAATGTCAACAATGTTGGTTCTATGGTTGAGCCAGACCTAGAAGCCATCGCTGCTCTTGAACCAGACCTAATTATCGCTTCACCACGTACCCAAAAATTCGTAGACAAGTTCAAAGAAATTGCTCCAACCGTGCTCTTCCAAGCAAGCAAGGACGACTACTGGACTTCTACCAAAGCCAACATCGAATCCCTAGCAAGCGCCTTTGGCGAAACAGGTACACAGAAAGCCAAAGAAGAATTGGCTAACCTGGACAAGAGCATCCAAGAAGTCGCTACTAAAAACGAAAGTTCTGACAAAAAAGCCCTTGCTATCCTCCTCAATGAAGGAAAAATGGCTGCCTTTGGTGCCCAATCTCGTTTCTCTTTCTTGTATCAAACCTTGAAATTCAAGCCAACTGATACTCAATTTGAAGACTCTCGACACGGACAAGAAGTCAGCTTTGAAAGTGTGAAAGAAATCAATCCTGACATCCTCTTTGTCATCAACCGTACCCTTGCCATTGGTGGGGACAACTCAAGCAACGATGGCGTCCTAGAAAATGCCCTCATCGCTGAAACCCCTGCCGCTAAAAATGGTAAAATCATCCAACTAACACCAGACCTCTGGTATCTAAGTGGTGGCGGTCTTGAATCAACTAAACTCATGATTGAAGATGCTCAAAAAGCTTTGAAATAAACAAGAAAACCCAACATCAGGTGATGTTGGGTTACTTTTTTTCTTGATTTCGTCTGAGAGAAAAGTGGTCTGGGACAGGATCTTTACCTATTGGCGACCAAGGATGGCATCGGAAAATTCGAGCCAAGCCCATCAGAACACCCTTGAAGCCATGTTTCTCAATAGCCTGAATCATGTAGTTGGAACAAGTCGGCTCAAAGCGACAAGAGGGTGGAAAGGCTGGTGAGATAAAACGTTGGTAAAAGCGTACTGGCGCTATTAAGATTCGTTTCATTATTTCTTGGTTACTGCCATGGTGTGTAGTTGGCTGATTTCTTTTTTATTAAGACGACGAGATTCTCCTGGACGAAGACCTGTCAAGTCTAGGTGTCCGAAACGTGTCCGAGACAGTTTATCCACTTGCAGACCGACGGCTTCAAACATCTTTTTAACCTGATGATTACGCCCCTCATGGATAGTCAACTGTACCACAGAGCGGTTTTTGACTGGATCCACTTTGAGAATTTCATAAACAGCTGGCTTAGTTTTCTTGCCATCAATCTCAAGACCGCGGGTCAAGGGGCGGAGATTTTCCTTATTAGCCACACCTTTAACACGCGCGACATAGACTTTGTCAATCTCATTACGGGGGTGAATCATCTCATCCGTAAAGTCCCCATCATTGGTCAAAATCAAGACACCTGATGTATCCCAGTCCAAACGTCCAACTGGGTAGATGCGCTCTTTGACATTGGGCAAGAGGTCCACAACAGTCTTGCGGCCCTTGTCATCTGTCACACTGGAAATCACACCGCGTGGTTTATTAAGCAGATAGTAAACCTTTTCTTCGTTGTAGATAGGTTGACCTTCCACTTCGACCTTGTCACCAGACTTGATGGTCGTTGCGAGTTCACGCACCACTTGACCGTTAACTGTCACCAAACCTTGCTTGATCAACTCTTCTGCTTTTCTCCTACTGGCCACACCTGCGTGGGCAATATACTTATTGATTCTCATCTTCTTCTATCCTTTCACCAAATAATTGGCTTTCTTGGGCTTGAATCTCAAGCTCATCAATCACTGGTAATTCTTCCAAATGGTTAATCCCCATGTAATCTAGGAAATAATCCGTAGTCACATAAAGGTTGGGCCGACCCAACACTTCTTTTTTCCCATCTTCTCTTATCAATTCAAAAGCCTGCAACTTTGCCAAGGCTCCACTCGAGTTAACCCCACGAATAGCATCAATCTCAATTCGGGTAATCGGCTGCTTGTAGGCAATGATGGACAAGGTCTCAAGAGCAGCCCGAGACAAGCTCTGGTTGATGGGCGCCTTGGAGTATTCCTTCAAAATCTCTGCAAATTGAGGCTTGGTGACCAATCTGTAAGCGCCACCTGTCTCGATCAGGGACAAGCTCGAATCTGGGTCTTTTTCATACTTCTGGGCTAATTTTTCTAAACTCTGTTGGATGCCTGTCGGTGGAAGTGAGAGGAGTTCAGCCAACTGGCGAACCCGAATCCCATCTTCACCTGCCACAAACAAGAGCGCTTCTATTTCTGCTAAAGTACTCATCTTTCCTCTCTATCAAGTCTAGCTTTGTGCCTCTTGATTTTCTTCCTTCTTTTCCATAAGATAGATATCTCCGAAACTCTCCTCTTGCACGAGGATCAGTTCCTGAGTTTTGATTAACTCTAGGGTTGCTAAAAAGAGGGTAATAACCTCTTGAACATTCTGGGCTTCCTTGAACAAATCCTGCAAGCGCAACTGGTCTCGTCCAGTCAAGGACTCTTTTACGATGACCATCATGTCCTCAATCTTATACTCATCCCGCAAGATAGTCGTGTGATTCTGTGAGAACTCCTCTTTTTTCTTGGCTAGGATATTTGAAAAAGCCAAAAAGAGATCGATGGTCGTCTTGTCATGTACAAGCTCCGCATCCTCGTAAATCAACTCTGTCGGCGCTTTGGAATAGTACTGAGCCCGATCTTGGTGCTTAGCCTCCAAGTGCTCACCCAAGAGCTTGAACTTGCGGTATTCTTCGATTTGAGAGAGAAGGTCCTGCTCCAGGTCATCCTCTAAGTCTGTCACTTCTGCTACCTTTGGCAAGAGCTTGCGGCTCTTGATCAGCATGAGCTGACTGGCCATAACCATATACTCGCCCGTTACTTCCAGACGCATGGCCTGCAGAGTTGAGACATAGGCTAGGTACTGTTCGATAACTTCCGTAATGGGCACATCGTAAATATCCATCTGGTACTTAGAAACCAAGTGCAAGAGCAGGTCCAGAGGCCCTTCAAAATCTTTTAATTTAATATCCATTATCTATATTTTTCTAAGGTCAGGACTGTTTTTAATCCTAGTTTTTTTGCAATTTCGTACAAATCGACCTTGTTTTCTATTTGTCTTAGAATGAACTGTTCCCGTAAGGCTTGGGCTGATAGTTCTGGGAAACCTTTCTCCTTGACAAAGGACTCCAGCTGACGAAAGGCCCACTGACGAGAATAGGCTTTTCCTCTCCTTTCAAAGAGATAGGTCTGCCCCATCAAGGGTTCTAGCTCTGGAATCAAGGTCGTGGGTATGGTGACAATCCTCTGTTGGGAAGCCTTGCTGATTCGCAACACCTGAAAATCCAGATTGATATCTGCAACCTTAAGGGCTAAAATCTCACTTGGCAAGAGCCCTATTTCCAAGATAAGAAGCGCCAGCAAGCGTCCCTCTGGATAGTCACTTTCCTGCCAAAAAGAGTCTAGGTCTAGAATCTCTGGCTTTTCAGTCTTCTTTTCAGCTTGTTTGGCTAATTCCAGACGGTAAAAGCTGTCCACTTCTCCGTTTCGATAGAGAAAGTAGAGAAATTGGTTACAGGCCGAAAGTTTTCGCTTCTGGGCGCTGATTTTTAGATTAGCTAGCTGGCCTTGGTAAATCTTAAGACCGGTCTCAGAGATCCGATCACCCACAATGTCTAAAAATTGCTCCAAATCATATCTATAGGACTGCTTGGAATTGGCAGACAAACCCTGCTTTCCCTCTAAAAAGTCTGAAATCCTATCTCTTATTTGCATCGAATCTCATATTCCTTACTAAAGTCATGTAAGAGAGCATTAACGGCCTTGAGGATAGACTTACGCGTGATGATTCCTTGAAAAATCCCTTCATCATCTACCACTGGCAAGAAAGGTTCATCCACCAGTTTATGAAGGACCTCTGTGATGTTATAGTCTGGAGCGACAACTGCCACATCTGTCTTGGTCATATTGACGATGTCTGTCGTTGCCATCTGCTCATCCGTCAAACCTTGCTCCATTTGATAAGCCAAAATATCTCTCAGACCAATGGTTCCGACAAAGCGTTTGTCAAAGGTCACAACAGGGATACGGGTATAGGTGATTTGGCTCAACACCAAAATCGCATGGTCAGCGTTATGGGTATCAATCAAAGCTGCTAGATTGTCAGCAGGGGTGAGAAAGGTTCCTTCCTGCTCCAGTAAAAATGCTTCAAATTCCTTGGCAATCATCGAGCAAACTCCTTGGACAAGCCTGGATAAACCTCATGATCACGTGTCAAAAAGTCTACTTTAAAATAGCTGTCATCAATCTCCACACGGGCATAGAGGCATTCTCTAATAGTTCCTCGTGGTTGGCTGATGGAACCTGGATTTAGAAAAAGAGTCTTTCCTTCCATCCAAGCATTTGGCACATGCAAGTGACCATAGAGACAGATATCGGCATCTTCTTCCTGAGCCCAGTAGTCCAACTTTTGAAAGTTGAAATTGATATCAAACAAGTGTCCATGCGTCTGGATGATCTTGGTCGGACCAAGTTGAGTTACCAAACGTTCTGGGTAGCCAGCATAAAAGTCCATATTTCCTTTGACGACATGGATGCCTTCCCAGAGCGGAGAGTCTGGACGGAGTTCAGAGTCACCATCGTGAAAAATGGCATCAACTTTCCCTAGATAGCGGTCACGAATTTCTTCGACAATCAAGCTATCGCCATGGGAGTCACTCATTACAATGATGGTTTGCTTTGCCATGATGGAAATACCTCCAAAAGTTTCTTAACGGCTAAGGCGCGGTGAGATTGGCTATTTTTTTCTTCAAGGGTTAATTCAGCCGCTGACTTGCCTGTCTCTCCCACAAGGAAGAGGGGATCATAACCAAAGCCATTTTCACCCTTGGGTTCAAAGTTAATGTAACCCGGCCAGTCAGCTTCGACAACCAAGCTTTCCTTGTTTGGACTGGCTACAACCAGGGTCGTGTGGAATTGAGCCGAACGGTCCTTAAGGTCAAAGACCATGGCCAATTCGTGCAAGAGCTTGGCATTATTTTCACGATCAGTCGCTCCCACTCCTGCAAAACGGGCTGACCAGACACCTGGCAAGCCACCTAGGACATCGACTTTGAGACCTGAGTCATCTGCTAGAACTATCTTACCTGTTAATTGGGAAATGGTTTCTGCCTTAAGTCGAGCATTTTCTTCAAAAGTCATGCCTGTTTCTGCTACTTCAGGCAGGTCAGGATAGTCATTAAGATTTTCCACATCATAGCCTAGCTTGTCAAAGATAGCTCGGAATTCCTTGGTCTTGCCCTCGTTACGAGTCGCAATCAACAAGGTTTCTCTAACTTTACTAGTTTCAAAGAAGGCATGAACATTGACCCCTTCTTTAGGCAATTCTATATGCAGGAGTTGCCCATTTTCAACCAAGAGTAGGGCTCCCTGACGTTGGATGACTTCCAAGTTACGTCCTGCTTCTGCATTTAAAATCTCGACGATAAAGGAGAGCAGACGGTAGTTAGAAGACCAGCGCATCACCGTTATCGTAATTGGAAAGCCATTTTCTTCGTCACGAAAAATCCGCGCCAAATCCATAAAATCAAGATCAAGCGGATCTTTGATGAGACTGTAGATGCCTCCATAGACGTCCCAGACACCGACATACCAGTCCTGGTCGTCCTTGTATTCGTAAATTTTGTTTGTCATAAAGTTACATGCTCCACATGAATCTCTTTTTCCAGCCATTCTGCTCCAATTTGAGCAAAACTTTGGCTGCTGGCTGTTGTGTAAAAACGATGTTGAAGAGGCCCCGCATCTCGGCTACGATTGATTTCAAAATAATTGAGTAAGACTGAGATATCTCGTACACACTCAGCCCCACTATCGATGAGCTGAACCTTTGGTCCCATGACATTTTGGATGATAGGGCGAAGGAGTGGGTAATGGGTACAACCCAGAATCAAGCTATCCACCTTGCCGACCAAGGGACGCAGGGTTTCATAAACCACTTTCTTGGTGACACTGGTTGACAGGGCACCAGACTCGACCAAGGGGGCAAACTTGGGACAGGCCAAACTCTCCACCTGTAAGTCCGGATCTAGATCGTTGATTTTCTGACGGTAGATATCAGATTGTACCGTCATGGGCGTTCCAATGACTCCGATTTTCCCACCTTGGCTGGACTTGATAGCTGCCGAAGCTCCTGGCAAAATCACACCCAAGACAGGAATGTCTAGTTGAGCCTTGATTTCTTCCCAGACGACCGCAGTCGCAGTATTACAAGCAATGATAATCATTTTGACATCCTTGGTCAAGAGAAAGTTGACCAACTGCCAAGTATACTCACGAATTTGCTCAGCAGGACGGGGCCCGTAAGGCGCCCGTGCCGAATCTCCAATATAGACGATTTCTTCATGGGGAAGCTGGCGCATGAGCTCGCGCACAACGGTCAAGCCCCCGACACCTGAATCCAAAAAACCAATCGGTCGATTATCCATACAGTCTTCTTTCTAGTCTTTTTTCTGATTGATAGTTCATTATAATTACTTGTCCTAAATGAACGGATAGACAGCTTGATAGAATGGAAACTGCCTCTCTCTTAATCATAATCAAATATCAATAGAATGCAAGGAAAAAGTCTTATCCTTGAGAACTATTGAACATAGTGAGAAGTCTGGAACTTTCATCCCAGACTTTTCCTATTTATTTCTTTTTATTGTTAGCAAGGGCTGCTTTTTGTTGGCGGATGATTTGGTGGTAAACTTGTTGTACCTTGGCTTCGCTTGGTTTTTGACCATTTGCGCTCAAAAGAGCACGAACTGCCTCAGCGTTCAAACGTGGGTTGTCCGCAAATTCTTTTTCGATTTGCTTACGAACCAAGTACATCCCTCCAAGAGCTCCTCCTAGAAAAGCTAGCACAATCAAGATAATTGCTAAAAGTAAATCCATTCTTTTTCTCCTGTTTCTTTTTGAGTCTTCTATATTATACCATAAAGTGACTTTCCTGACTAGTTTGTTTTACGCTTTCAAAAAGGGCAATAGGCGACAAAAAAGGAGCCCTGCATTTCAATGAAAGAGAGCTCCTTGCTACGTTTATTTTATATAGATAGCCAGTGTTTGATACGGTTTGAGCAGAATTTTTTCTGATACTTCTACATCTTCATAGTTTGAAATCAGAATCTGTCCATTTTGGTAGACCACTGGCAAGTCAATTGCTACTTCTGTGGCATAAAAGTTATTGAGCACCAATAACTTTTCATCCTCATACTGACGTTCAAAGGCATAGACTTGCTTACTATCTTCAAAGGCTGGTTTGTAGCTTCCTTCTGAAATAATAGGCATTTCCTTACGAAGTCGAATCAAGTCTTGGTAGAAGATGAAAATTGGGCCTTGGATTTCATTTTCTACGTTGATATCTTTATAGGATTTACCAGCTTTCAACCATGGAGTGCCTGTTGAAAATCCTGCATTTTCTGAAGCATCCCACTGCATAGGAATGCGTGAATTATCTCGTGACTTAGCCTGAATAATCTGGAAGGCTTCTTGCTGACTTTTCCCTTCTTTTAAGAGCATCTGATAAGCATTGATGGACTCGACATCCACATAATCAGCCATGGAATCATAGTCTGGGTCAACCATTCCAATTTCCTCGCCCATGTAGATATAAGGTGTCCCACGTGACAGGTGAATGCTGGCAGCCAACATAGTCGCCCCTTCATTGCGGAAATGTTGAATATCGACAAAACGATTCAAGGCTCGTGGTTGGTCGTGATTGTTCCAAAAGAGGGCGCTCCAGCCATTTTTATCACTCATCTCCTTGCCCCAGCTATGGTAGAGATTTTTCAATTCTTCAAAATCAAAGGGAGACAAGGTCCACTTTTGTCCATCCTTGTAGTCCACCTTGAGATGATGGAAATTAAAGGTCATGGATAATTCCTGACGGTCAGGTGACGAATAGAGGACACAGTTTTCCATGGTTGTTGAGGACATTTCTCCAACAGTCATAAAACTACCGTCAGATCCAAAAGTGGCTTGGTTCATCATGCGCAAATAGTCATGAACGATGGGCTTGTCTGTGTAAGCTGGCTTGCCTTCATTTTCAGGACAATCCACTAAAACCTCATCCTTGCCGATCAAATTAATTACATCAAATCGGAAACCTTTGACTCCCTTGTCTCGCCAGAAATTAACAACCTTGAAAAGCTCCTTGCGGACATTGGGATTGCGCCAGTTAAGGTCAGCCTGGGTCTCATCAAAGAGGTGGAGGTAATATTTTCCCGTATCCCCGAAAGGCGCCCAGGCAGAGCCGCCAAACTTAGACTGCCAATCTGTCGGTTGGTCTTGGATGAAGAAAAAGTCTTGGTAGTACTGGTCGCCAGCTAGGGCTTTCTGAAACCATTCGTGTTCTATCGAGCAATGATTGAGCACCATATCCAGCATAAAGTCAATCTTGTGCTCTTTACCGACACGGACCATCTCCTCACAATCAGCCATATCACCAAAAAGAGGATCCACTGCCATATAATCTGAAATATCGTAACCATTATCCCGTTGGGGGCTTGGATAGAATGGATTGAGCCAGACCATATCCACACCTAGCTTGGCTAGATAGGGGATTTTTTCGATAATCCCACGGAAATCGCCAATACCATTTCCAGTGGTGTCTTTATATGATTTTGGATAGATTTGATAGACTACTTTTCTTTTATCAAGTGCCATCTGTTTCTCCTTTTCTGATAAAAGGGAGGAACCTGTGTTCCTTCCCTGTTTGTGCTATTTTAATTAGATTCGTGTAGCGACCATGAGAGCTGCCCCAGCTTGGATAGTTGTTGGATAAGTTCCAGTAACGGTCGCTGTATAAGCATCTTGATTGGTGATGATAACTGGAGTTTCTGTCACGAGACCCGCAGCCTTAATAGCATCTATATCAAAACGAATCAATTTCTGACCAACTGTGACGTGGTCTCCTTGGGCTACAAGACTTTCAAAACCTTTGCCATCAAGCCCTACTGTATCCATACCGATGTGGATGAGCAATTCTACCCCTTCATCAGAGACAATACCGATGGCATGTTTGGTAGGGAAAAGAACCGTCACTGTCCCATTGACTGGAGAAGTCAACTCACCTTGGCTTGGTTCAATGACTAGGCCTTGTCCCATGACACCTGATGCAAAAACAGGATCCGTCGCTTGACTCAATTCTTTCACTTGACCAGTAAGTGGGCTGACAATCTCTACTGGAGCAAGGGTTACTGGTTCATGACTGACAAATTCTGCCTCTTCTTGGGCAGCAAATTCTGCCTGCAAGGCTGTATCATCCTCTGTCTTTGTAAAGAGACCGACTTTGCGGAAAAAGAAAGTCAAGAGCATTGGTACAATAATAGCAACTAGCATGGTTCCTGCAAACGGCAGCATGTATTGAGGTTGAATAGAGAGGATACCTGGCAAACCACCGATACCAATAGAAGCCGCAGTTACATTGAAAGTAACGGACAACATCCCTGCAAGGGCTGAACCAATCATCCCAGCTACAAATGGATAGATGTATTTGACATTGACCCCAAAGAGGGCTGGTTCTGTAACACCGAGATAGGCTGAAATGGTTGCAGGAAGTGAAATCTGAGCCTCACGCTCATCATGACGATGCATGAAATAATAGGCAAATACGGCAGAACCTTGAGCAATATTAGAAAGAGCAATCATTGGCCAGAGGGCAGTTCCGCCAGCATCCGCAATCAATTGTGTATCGATGGCATTGGTCATATGATGCAAACCAGTGATGACAAATGGAGCATAGAGAGCACCAAAAATTGCACCGAAGAGCCACTTAACAGGACCAGTCAAGCCTGCCAAGACAACTGCTGAGAGTCCTTGCCCAATTGTCCAACCGATTGGTCCCAAGACAGTATGAGCCAAAATCAAGGCTGGAATCAATGACAAGAAAGGCACAAAAATCATGGAAATGACTTCTGGGATATGCTTACGCCAGAAAATTTCAAGATAAGACAGACTCAAACCTGCAAGCAAGGCTGGAATAACTTGAGCCTGATAACCAATACGATTAACAGTAAAGTAGCCAAAATTCCATACCCAGTTGGCTGCGATTTCTTCTGTTGAAGTAGACGCTACTGCGTAGGCGTTGAGCAACTGTGGTGAAACCAAACAGATTCCGAGAACAATTCCCAAAATTTGGCTGGTTCCCATCTTACGAGAAACAGACCAGGTAATCCCTACTGGTAAGAACTGGAAGATCGCTTCACCAGGCAACCAGAGGAAGTGATTAACCCCTGCCCAAAACTGAGAGGATTCTGTGATGGTCTTACCATCCAACATTGACCAATGCACACCTTCCAAGACATTACGGAAACCGAGGATTAGTCCACCAACAATCAGGGCTGGAATAATCGGTGTAAAAATCTCCGCTAGAGTAGTCATGATACGTTGAAGCACGTTTTGATTGCTCTTAGCTGCAGATTTGGCTGCTTCTTTGGAAACACCCTCAATGCCTGAAACAGCTGTAAAATCATTATAAAAAATCGGCACGTCATTCCCAATAATCACCTGAAATTGACCCGCGTTGGTAAAGGTCCCTTTGACGGCTGGAATCGACTCGATGACCTTGACATTGGCTTTCTTTTCGTCTCCGAGAACAAAGCGCATCCGTGTCGCACAGTGGGTAACAGCAGTGACATTCTCCTTGCCTCCGATTGCTTGAAGCAGATCTTTGGCTTCTTGTTCAAATTTTCCCATTTGATTCTCCTTATACTTGTCAAAGCAAGCTTGACTTGATAGTTCTATTGTAAACAATACCAAACTTGTATGCAACTTGTTTGTGATAAAAAGAGGATATTTTTGGATATTTTCTAGCACTTATATGGTAAAATAGATACAAGTGTGTATGAAATAAGACTCAAAACTCATTTAAGGAAGCAATATGAAGAAATACCAACAATTATTTAAGCAAATCCAAAAAACCATTCAAAACGAGACTTACGCTGTCGGAGATTTCCTCCCCAGTGAGCACGAACTCATGAATCAGTATCAGGTGAGCCGTGACACCGTCCGAAAAGCTCTGTCCCTCCTACAAGAGGAAGGATTAATCAAAAAGATAAGGGGGCAAGGTTCTCAAGTCGTCAAAGAAGAAACGGTCAATTTCCCTGTCTCCAACCTAACCAGCTACCAAGAACTGGTTCAGGAACTTGGGCTGCGCTCAAAAACCAATGTCGTCAGTCTTGACAAAATCATTATCGATAAAAAGTCCTCACTGATAACCGGCTTTCCAGAGTTTCGGATGGTGTGGAAGGTGGTCCGCCAGCGTGTAGTGGATGACCTGGTATCGGTTCTAGATACGGACTATCTGGATATGGAACTGATTCCAAATCTCACTCGCCAAATCGCTGAGCAGTCTATCTACTCGTATATAGAGGACGACCTCAAACTCCTTATTGATTATGCTCAGAAGGAAATCACCATTGACCACACGAGTGATCGAGACAAGATTCTCATGGACATTGGGAAAGACCCTTATGTCGTTTCCATCAAGTCAAAAGTCTATCTCCAAGACGGGCGCCAGTTTCAATTCACCGAAAGTCGCCATAAATTAGAAAAATTTCACTTTGTTGACTTTGCCAAAAGACATCCGAAATAAACACTTACAGTTGGGGATACTCTCAACTGTTTTTTAGTAGTAAACGATCTAGTTGATAGTTGGAAAAGAGGGACTGCTTGCTACTTATTCTACTATTTTAAGAAAAAACAACAGCAAATATGTATCTTGCTAAAAAGCTCTTGACAAATGCTAAGCGACCATTAGAATGGGAGGTGAGGAGATAAATAGAAACAAATTAAACGAAACTGCTTTATGAAATGTAAGCGGTTCTCAAAAAGAAAGATATAAAGCAAATCAGCCTGTGACAAAACAAGAAAACTATCAACTCAGCTACAATCAACCAACAGCTCCCTCCTATGATGGATGGGAAAAACAAGCCCTTCCTGTCGGAAATGGAGAGATGGGAGCCAAGGTTTTCGGTCTAATTGGCGAAGAAAGAATCCAGTACAACGAAAAGACCCTCTGGTCAGGAGGACCACAACCCGATAGCACCGACTATAACGGAGGAAACTACAAGGACCGCTACAAGGTCTTAGCAGAGATACGTAAAGCCCTCGAAGCTGGTGACCGCCAAAAAGCAAAACAACTCGCCGAACAAAATCTAGTTGGACCAAACAATGCCCAGTATGGACGTTACCTAGCCTTTGGAGATATCTTTATGGTCTTTAATAACCAAAAGAAAGGACTAGATACTGTAACTGATTATCACCGTAATCTGGATATCACAGAAGCCACTACAACAACTTCTTACACCCAAGATGGGACGACCTTCAAACGCGAAACTTTCTCCAGCTATCCTGATGATGTCACTGTGACCCACTTGACCAAAAAAGGAAACAAGACACTTGACTTTACCCTTTGGAACAGCTTGACAGAAGACTTGCTTGCTAATGGCAACTACTCTTGGGAATATTCCAACTATAAGAATGGTCATGTCACTACAGATGCAAACGGAATCCTTCTAAAGGGAACTGTAAAAGATAACGGCCTCAAATTTGCATCCTATCTAGGAATTAAAACGGACGGAAAGGTGACTGTTCAGGACGAAACTCTGACCGTTACAGGCGCAAGTTATGCGACCCTCTATCTCAGTGCCAAGACTAACTTTGCTCAAAATCCAAAAACCAACTATCGAAAAGACATTGACCTCGAAAAAACAGTTAAAGGGATTGTCGAAGCAGCGAAGGCCAAAGACTACGAGACACTGAAAAAGGCCCATATCAAGGACTATCAAAGACTCTTTAACCGCGTTAAACTAAACCTAGGTGGAAGCAAGACTGCTCAAACGACAAAAGAGGCCCTTAAAGGCTATAACCCAGAAAAAGGGCAAAAACTGGAAGAACTCTTCTTCCAATACGGACGTTATTTACTCATCAGTTCTTCTCGTGATCGGACAGATGCCCTTCCTGCAAACCTACAAGGAGTCTGGAATGCTGTAGACAATCCACCTTGGAACGCTGACTACCACCTCAATGTCAATTTGCAAATGAACTATTGGCCCGCCTACATGAGCAACCTTGCTGAAACAGCCAAGCCCATGATCAATTACATTGACGACATGCGCTACTATGGTCGTATCGTCGCCAAGGAATACGCTGGCATCGAATCCAAAGACGGACAAGAAAATGGCTGGCTGGTCCATACTCAGGCAACACCATTTGGCTGGACTACTCCAGGCTGGAATTACTATTGGGGTTGGTCTCCAGCAGCAAACGCTTGGATGATGCAGAATGTCTATGACTATTATAAATTCACCAAGGATGAGACCTATCTCAAAGAAAAGATCTATCCAATGCTCAAGGAAACAGCTAAGTTCTGGAACTCCTTCTTGCACTATGACAAGGCCAGCGACCGTTGGGTGTCTTCTCCATCCTACTCACCAGAACACGGGACCATCACCATCGGAAATACCTTTGACCAATCGCTAGTCTGGCAGCTATTCCACGACTACATGGAAGTCGCCAACCATCTGAATGTCGACAAAGACTTAGTCACAGAGATCAAGGCTAAATTTGACAAACTCAAACCCCTTCACATCAACAAAGAGGGCCGTATCAAGGAATGGTACGAGGAGGACAGCCCCAAATTCACCAATGAAGGGATTGAAAATCACCACCGTCACGTTTCCCATCTAGTTGGTCTCTTCCCAGGTACGCTCTTTAGCAAGGACCAGGCTGAATACCTAGAGGCTGCGCGTGCTACCTTGAACCACCGTGGAGATAGGGGGACTGGTTGGTCTAAGGCCAATAAAATCAACCTCTGGGCTCGTCTGCTGGACGGCAACCGTGCCCATCGCTTACTCGCTGAACAGCTTAAGTATTCAACCCTAGAAAATCTTTGGGATACGCACGCGCCTTTCCAAATCGACGGAAACTTTGGAGCAACTAGTGGGATGGCAGAAATGCTCCTCCAATCTCATACTGGCTATATTGCGCCATTGCCAGCCCTTCCAGATGCTTGGAAAGACGGTCAGGTTTCTGGCTTGATTGCCCGTGGTAACTTTGAAGTCAGCATGAAGTGGAAAGATAAAAACCTTCAAAGCTTGTCCTTCCTGTCAAATGTCGGTGGAGATCTAGTTGTAGACTATCCAAATATCGAAGCCAGTCAGGTTAAGGTCAATGGCAAAGCAGTCACGGCAACTATGCTTAAAGATAATCGTATCCAACTAGCAACACAAAAAGTTGACGTCATTACCTTTGAACACTTCCCTGGTCGTGTAACCAGTCTGACAGCCGTTCGACAAAATGGAGTCACTGCCGAACTCACCTTTAACCAAGTAGAAGGCGCTACCCACTCCTCTTCTTAGCAGAACTCAGCCTAGCCCTTACAGCCACTTTTATGTTAAAAGGAAGAAAGGATGACTCCAACTAACCTTTAAGCACACAAAAACAGGATGAAGATCACCTTCATCCTGTTTTATTTTGTCATCAAAAGTTAGTTTTACAGTAGGTATAAAAAGGCTAGGGTCAAGAGACTTGCTAGAAGCCCAACTCCCCAAAAGAAGAAGTCAACCTTCCACTCGCTCCAAGGATTGCCCTTGCCTGAGAATCCTCCAAGCTCAAAATGATGATGTACAGGTGTCATACGGAAAATACGCTTTCCACCACTAAGTTTGAAGTAGGTAACCTGCATCATAACAGAGCTTGTCTCAAAAACATAGATAATCCCAATCAGCAAAAGCGTCCATTCTTGATGGAGGGCCATAGAGATTGCTGCCAGCATCCCACCTAGAGCCAAACTTCCCACATCTCCCATAAAGACCTTGGCAGGCTTGTGGTTAAAGACGAAGAAACCTAGCAAACCACCAATCATAGCAAGAATCACAAGAAGGATATCCAGTTGATTTTGCATATAAGCAATCACACCGTAGGCCGATAAGCTAATCACTACGGAAATACTTGCTAAGCCGTCAATCCCATCCGTCAGATTCACCGCATTTGAAAAGCCAACTAGCCAGAAAAGGGCAAAGAAAATATAGAAAATTCCCAGATGAACTTGGTAACCAAAAACCGAAAGCATATCGCCACCACGCTCATAAAAGAGGTAGAAAATCACTCCTCCAAGGAGCTGGAGAGCAAGTTTTTGCTTGGGATTTAAGCCTTCGTTAATCTTACGAAAGACCTTGAGGAAATCATCCAAAAAACCTACCAAACCATACAAAACCAAGATAAACAAAATCATGCCTACATTGTTGGTCAATTGTTGGGTAAAGAGAGCGACAAGGAAGCTCACAACAACTGCAACGATCAGGAAGACAAGACCTCCCATGGTTGGAGTTCCAGCTTTAGCTTGGTGTTGCTTGACATCCTCGTGCATCTGCTGACCTGTAATCTGTGCTTTTCGATAAAATCGGATAAAGGCTGGAATACCTATCAAGGTCAATAGAAAGGCTAGAACTCCAGCACTAATGGAACTAATCATCTTAATCTCCTAAAGTTATTTTCATTTTTTTAATGTCTTTGAGGGCTGTATTGGCACGGACACTTTGTTTCTTGACCGTTTTGCCACTACCTTCCCACTCGACTTCTATATTCAGCCATTTGGCAAATGTTTGCACATTTTCATCTGTCCAGCCGTACATATCAGGCATTTCTTCGACCTTGTCAGACAGGATTAAGATCTGCTGATTGGCTTCCAAATTATCTCCTTCAGAAACCGAGAGTTCCTTGATCTTGGTTCCTGTTCCAATAACGATTGGTTGGACAAGGTTACGACGCAATTCCTCTGCTAGGTCACCCGGAGTAAAGTCCTTGGTAGCTGGCATGGTATAGCTTGTCGTCTTGCTGACCTGATCCAAGTTCTTGGCAGTTGACTGAAGATTGAGGGATTCTTTCATAGCAGAAGCTCGCTCAAGGATTGGGTTGGCAAACTCCCCAAGCTGAACACCCGAATAATGCTCTGGCTGTTGCACCGTTACATAGAGGATAAAGTCAGGATTCTCTGCAGGATGCATTGACACAACAGAGAAGATATTGTTGGTTTCACCCGTTAGGTAACCCCCATTCTTCTCATCAGCAATCTCAGCAGTCCCTGATTTCAGAGCGACATTCTGACCTGGAACATTGACATTTGGTTTTCCTGTACTGTGGTTGTACATGGTACCGTAGACAGGATCTGTTCCGACCATGACCATGTGCTCCCGAGTAGAGGACGCTGCTGCTTTTGACACAGGATTTCCGACAATTTCTTTTTGAGACTTACGAACAGACTGGTCATTCGGGTCATAGAGGGCGCTGATAAATTTCGGTTCCAACATAATCCCATCGTTGGCAATGGCTGTAAAGGCACGAAGCATCTGGGTCTGGGTAACAGAAATCCCTTGTCCAAATGAACTCATGGCGATATTAACAATGTTATCAGCAGGCAATTGACCTGTGTACTCATCTGCCAGACCAAAACGGGTCGGCACCCCAAACTTAAAGCGGTTAAGGTAGTCCAGCCAGGTTGCATCTCCCATCTTTTGCTCAAGCAAGGTCATCCCGATATTACTTGAGTGGGCAAATCCTTGAGAGAAGGTCATGGTGCCACCACTAGTCAATCCTTCATTGACGTCCCAGTCTCGAATGGTCGCATCAGCTATTTTCAATTCACTGCTGTTAAAGTATTCGCCACCAGGGAAGGTATTGTTGTCAATAGCCGAAGCTAACATCATCACCTTCATGGTCGATCCTGGCTCATAGTTACTTTGATAGAGGATATCACGCCAGACAAAGTCTTTTGTGATGCCATCCTTGGTATCAGCATTAAAGGTTGGCCGTTGGGTCGTAGCCAGGATTTCCCCTGTTTTAGCGCTAACCAAGGTAGCCGTCATATACTTGCCTTTTACCTTTTCCTGAAAGGCATCCATCTGTGTTTCCATAAAGGATTGCAAAGGACTAGAAAGGGTTGTGTACACATCCTTTCCATCTACGGTTTGTTGAGAAGCTTGATCTGTACCCGGAACAATATTTCCCAGACGATCTTTCTCATAGGTGATGATCCCATCTGTACCCGCCAGAATGTTATTTAAAGAACTCTCCAATCCAGATGTCCCAATCAACCTTTTGGTGCCATCCTCATTTTCATGGAGTTGCGCTAAACCGATAAAGGAAGAAGCAAACTGTCCATTGGGATAACTGCGGTTAGGGCTAGTTGTAAAGTCAATCCCCTCAACACCAGCAGTTTTGAGGTCATTTTTAATAGCCATCATATTGGCATAGGTAATCCCATTTCCCTTGGTACCAAAGGATACCTGTTTTAGATCTGGTTGAGAAAGCTGTTCTTTGACATAAGACTCCTCCATATCCAGATACTTATGGAAAATTTCAGCTACCTTATTAAATTGAGAATCCTCTACATAGAGAATTTTGCCTGTTGCTGACTTGTAGGTCTTGTCAATAACGGCATAGATATTATACGAAGTCGCATCCTCAGCAATAGGTGTTCCATTACGATCGTAGATGGTTCCTCGTTTTGCAGGAATCGTCTTGGTTGTTTGATGGACCTTGTTGGCTTCTTGAACCAAGTCCTTACCAAATTTTTTACCCGTTCCGATAATGACCGCAAAGTTGACCAAAAAGACAGCGAAGAGTATGACAGCCAATAAACTCAGGCTTTTCCCTACTCTTCGGCGGTTTTCTTCTGGAGATTTACGGTTACGTACGGCATAACGGATGATTTTTTCTTTCCACTGTTTCATTTCTTACTCCGCTGCTCGGATATTTTCGTTATTCAGCTGCAAATCCTTGGAGTTTGCAATTTCTTTCAAACGTTCTGAACGAATCAATTCATTGACCTCTTGCTTGGCATCGTCTAGCTCGGTTTTCTTTTCTTCGATTTGAGCATTGACCTTGGTCAATTCATTCTGAACTTGTAATAGCTTGGTCTGCATAAACACAACGCTAATTGCCAGGATAATCATTGTTGCAGCAATCGAAACATAGAAGGCCTTTTCCACACGTGAAAAACCTTTAAACTTCGTTTGCAATAACTGGCTTGTTTTTTCGATTCTTTCTGCCATGTTTTTCCTCTTACTTGTGAATTTTTCTAGCCACGCGCAACTTGGCTGAATGCGAACGATTGTTGGCTTCTAGCTCTTCAGCACTTGGCAAGATTGGCTTGCGGGAGACCAATTCCATCTTGGGCTTAAGGTCATCTGGAATGAAGGGCAAGCCTTTGGGAACTTCCACTGTTGAAGCTTCCTTGAATAATTGCTTGGTCAAGCGGTCTTCCAGCGAATGGAAGGTAATGACCGAGATTCTCCCATCCAGAGCCAGCATGTCCATAGCCTGCTGGATGGATTCATCTGCAGCGCCCAGCTCATCATTGACTTCGATTCGGATAGCCTGGAAAATCTGCTTGGCAGGGTGCCCCTTTTTCTTGAGTTCCTTGGCAGGCTTGGCCGACTTGATAATCTCTGCCAACTCCGTCGTTGTCTCAATTGGTTTCATCTCACGCGCTTGCTCAATCTTACGGGCAATCTGTTTAGAAAATTTATCCTCACCATACTTGAAAAAGATCCGAACCAAGTCATGATAGTCATAATGATTGACCACTTCATAGGCCGTCAAACTAGCTTCCTGATTCATCCGCATATCCAGTGGCGCATCTTTTTTATAAGAAAAGCCACGCTCACGCTGATCCAGCTGAGGACTGGACACCCCCAAGTCATAACAAATTCCATCAATTTCCTGGACACCAGCCTCCTGCAAACGTGCCTGCAAATGACGGAAGTTATCCTTGATAAAGGTTACCATCCCCTTTTCGATATAGGGTGCCAACCGTTTTTGCGCGTTGTCAATGGCATTCTGGTCCTGGTCAAAGGCATAGAGATGCCCTTTTTCGCTCAATTTACTTAATAAATATTCGCTATGGCCTGCTCCGCCCAAAGTCGCATCAACGTAGATACCGTCAGGTTTTACGTCAAGCATATCAATCGTTTCATGAAGCAAGACCGTTACATGATGAAATTCTTTTGTCATATCTTATCTATTTTACCACAAATCTGACCAGCTTGCACTTGTCAGATAAAGCTAAATTTCTTCGAAAATAATTCTCAAAAATATGTCATATATACTTGACATCTCATCTCCAAAAGAATATAATATAGTCAAATATATACGACATATCAGAAAGGAGACCCTATGAATCGTGTCAAAGAATTCCGCAAGGAACTGGGCATTTCCCAGCTCGAGCTCGCCAAAGATATCGGTGTCTCGAGACAGACCATCAACATGATTGAAAACGACAAGTACAATCCAACCCTGGAACTCTGTCTCAACCTCGCCCGCAGCCTCCAAACTGACCTCAACAGCCTCTTTTGGGAAGACGATTTTTAAAAAAGGAGCAAACAAATGAAAAAAGAAACTCTCACTGAAAAACTCATCAAACGCACATACGGCATTTCTGGCCCCCTTGACGAACACAAACGGCGCGAGGCCGATCGTATCGGGAATCAGGTCTTTATCGTTCTCTTTTATCTCATGATATTTGGCAACCTCATTCCCTTTGTCCTTGCTTATAAATACCCACAAATTGTCGCTATCGGCTATCCTCTCGTGGTGTTTGGCATTTCGATGATGGCTGCCCTCTATGTGGTCTCTCAAACCAAGAAAACGGGCATCACAGCTATTGATCCCGAAATGCTGAGTCAAAAAGAAAGTAAACAACTGCATTTTCCTGGTCTAAAAGCCGGTCTAATCTATGGCATGGGCATGTTCTTTGGAATACCGCTTCTGAATGTCCTAACCGATGATAGCAAGGATTATCTTGGTTCTCTTTTAAATACAGGGCATTTTGTATCAACTATCCTAGCTACCCTCTTCTTCGGATTTACCATACAAATTATCGTCTCTCTTCGCATTCGAAAAGCCAAGAAAGACCAAGAAGACGACTAGGAGGTTCCTTATGAAATCACTAGCTAGACTACTGATCAGTCATGTTTTTATCAGTATCTTTGTTACCTTTTTCCTACTTTCTGGACATATTGAGCATCCTTTCTTGATTATCTTTCTTTTATTCCTTCCTGTATTGAACAAGGGACAGAGATTCCAGAAAATCCAATCAAAAAAAATACGTCTTCTAAACGCATCTCTCTGTTTTATCCTCGTATCCTTTCCACAACTTTTAACAAATCCTATGGATTGGAGATACCTGGTATTTCTAATAATCTGTATCATTTTTAGTTTGGTTTACTTCTATACTCTCTATCAACTCTTTAAAGAAGTCAATCAAAAATCGCTCATTTAGGAGATCACTCCCATGAAAAAAGAAGATTTCACCACTCGCTTACTCAAACTATTCTTTCACATACAAGGGCCTTTTGATGAATGCCGTCAAGAGATGATTTACAAGGCTTGTGCCCGTGCCTTGATCCAAATCGTTTACTCCTCCCTCCTACTCTTCTTGTTCTATCTCCTATTTGGACGCTTCATAGAGTTGGTTCGAGATGCCATGCCCTACCTCTATTTTGGACTTATCTTCGTCCTCGCATCTAGGGCGAGACTAGCAGTTCGCAACTTACATTTAGACAAGGATGACCCGTCCGAAATCCATCACAAAAGCTACAGCAAAAGCCAGATCAACGTTTGTAGTTGGGGTGTATTCATCAGTATTCCAATTGGCTTGTTTGTCTTATCAGCCTTTCACAAACTCTTTGTTCAGCATCTTCCCATAGATGCCTTTGGGGATGACCTCTTCCATTTCGATAAGATGCTCCCTTTACTAGTGTTAGGATTGGGTATTGGTGCCATCTTTGGAACCATGACCTATGCCTTTTTATCGGAACACGAGATGAAACACTCTGAATCAGGAATGCATAAGGAGAATATAGAAAAATGACCAGTGTATATGATTTTTCCGTTTTAAACCAAAATAACCAAGCAACTCCCCTGGAGGGCTATCGTGGCAAGGTTCTCTTGATTGTCAACACTGCTACTGGATGTGGTTTAACGCCCCAGTACCAGGGACTTCAAGAACTCTATGAACGCTATCAAGATCAGGGCTTTGAAATCCTAGATTTCCCTTGCAATCAGTTTATGGGACAAGCACCCGGCAGCGCAGAGGAAATCAATAGCTTCTGCAGTCTACACTACCAGACCACTTTTCCTCGCTTTGCCAAGATCAAGGTCAACGGCAAGGAGGCAGATCCTCTTTATGTTTGGCTAAAAGAGCAGAAATCTGGCCCGCTAGGAAAACGAATCGAATGGAATTTTGCTAAGTTTCTCATTGGTCGAGATGGGCAAGTCCTTGAGCGCTTCTCTTCCAAAACAGACCCCAAAACCATCCAAGAGTCTCTCCAAAAAATACTCTAATTTCTTTTTAAAACGTATCCTTTCAAGCAAAATAGAGATGTTGGTCAGTATTCTCGACTCCATCGTATGCATAGGTTCGATTACTGGGACACTCTTTTCCCGTCACCACCCTAAAATAAAAGCGATACTCCCGCCCATCCTTAGCATTTTCCTTGTTTAAAACAAAGTAGTTCTTCTGATTCATCGCCATGGTGCGTAGGATGTCATCGATCAAAAAAGTCAAGGGTACATTCATAGCAGAGTATTTTTGAAAATCCTCTTCAAAACGAATATAGGCATCTGAAAAATAATCCATCTGCAGTTTGTTTTCATACAACTCTTTTCTAGTCATACACTCCCTCCTCCCACAGTCGAATTTCGAGGACATCTGCTACCTCTACCAGCCTATAGCCCTCACTTGTCCTAATAGATAGAGTTTGAGGTGATAATTCGCTTACCTCGCCGACGATAGTGGTTTTCTGCTTCTTTTCCTTGACTACAAAGTATCCCTTTAGTTGCCCGATATACAGCTGTGAAAGCAAAAGCAACTTCTCAACGGGATTCAAACTCGTCGAGAAAGCTACCCGATTTTTTTCTTCACCGAGTGAACTAGTATGCTCTGAGAGGAAAAAGCCCATCCACTTCTGCATCCCTGGATCTTGATAGTCACGCGCAGATTGAAAGGGTAAATAAGAACGATCAATCATTTTAGTCCATCTAATCCTCCAGCAGAATGCCCCCCAATCAGCTTGTTTCTAGCAAGACTCCTAGAGGCTTCTTCCAGTGCGTTAGCCTTTAAGAGGGAGGTAAAACCAAATTGTTCCCGAATGGAGTCAATGGCTGTCTGGAGCCTTTCTTCTTTTTCTAACTTGTCAACATCATCAAAGAGGGAGATCAAGCCAAAGGACTCGTCCACAAATCCTGAATAGTTGACTCCGACACTTCTGACCGCTCCAGAAGTGTATTTATTATGAAATAGCTTCAAAACATAATCCGTTAAGATAGCTGTATTATTGGTCGGTTCGACCTTCATTTGTGTGTGAATAGACGACCTGACCTCCTGTTTAGAGAAACCAACATAGAGAGAGACAAGGGTTGTTTTCTTACCCGCCCTTCTCAGCCTAATAGCCACCTGCTCCGCCATTTCTCGGAGAATAATTTCGATATCCCGTAGCTTCACGTAGTCTCTCGGCAAGATTTGAGAATTTCCTAATCCCTGAGACTTGGCTTTATAGGGCCTATGAACATTGCTTTCATCAATCCCGTTAGCATGAAACCACAAACGCAGGCCAGCCTGACCTAGAGCCTTCTGTAACTGGTCTGGATTACTGGTGGCCAATTCTCTGATGGAAAAAATCCCCAGAGCATGCAAGCGTTTCTCCATCCGCCTGCCAATCCCCCAAAAATCCGTCATTTTGGGAATAGCCCAGACCTTCTCTTCCACATCCTTGTAAGACCAGTTGGCCCTCATGGTCGGGGTGTGTTTGGCCTCATTATCCAGAGCCAACTTGGCCAGTAAGGGATTGGCATTGGACATACCCACTGTAGAGTAGATCCCTGTCTGCCTCCAAATATCCCTCTGGATGCGAGCAGAAAGCAGATCCAGCTTGTCTTTGCGAGAGAGACTCTTGTCTGGGATGAAATAGTTGAGCGAACTAGTCAGATCGATAAAGCCCTCATCGATAGAGTAGGGATAAATATCATCTGGACTGCCATAATTTTGAAAGATTCGCTGGATTTCCATATTGACCGCTATGTATTCATCCATCCTAGGTGGCACAACCAAAGTCACTTGAGCCCAATCTTCGATGTAGCGAACATAGTCTGAGTCAGTAGGCAAGCCTTGCTTTCGAGCATTGTAATAAGAAAATTTGCGCGTTTTGATATCAAAAGGCAAATCATAGGCCCGGCCAACATTGGACTTGCCAAAAATCTTCTTAAACATGGGAGAGGAAGCTAGGATAAGACCAGTAGAATTATCCGCGCGACTCATGACACAAAGCGAGGTCTTCAGCGGATGCAAGCCTCTTTTCACACACTCAACACTGGCATAAAAAGATTTCATATCGACAAAGGCAATGTCACTTTTGGGCTCTATGGAATAATCAAAGTAGCCCATAGGCTAACCCTCCATCGGCACAAAATTCCCAACGATAATCCCCACAATCCGAGGATCTTCCTCATAGGAGATGAAAATGTCCTTGTATTTAGGATTGATAGATACCAGACGCAAGCCATCTTCCTCCCGATAAACCCGTTTGATATAGGTCTGGTTGTTACAAACTACTGCATAAACCGCCCCATCATAATCAAATCCGGTCTCTCGAATCAGAGCCACTGAACCATTTTGATATTTAGGTTCCATAGAGTCCCCAGATACCCAAGATGCAAAATCATGGGCCAACTCCTCGTTAAAGTAGACCGTATCAAAATTCTGATCATCATAGACCGAAGCCCCGATCCCTGCTGACATACGTTCATAGACACGGTACTCGTAGAGGCGTTCTGGCATGGTCGCCACCTTCTGAGTTTGTTCTTCTTGAGCCAGGTTGCGAGCATAGAGCACAACCTTGTCCTTCCCTTGCTTGGAGAGGCTATTGTAAAGACGGACAATCTCAATCTGAGTAAAATACCCTTTTGCTACCTTTAAAATATTCTCTAGCTGAGCAACCTTCTCCTGGGACGGTTCCTTGATTCCACGTTCCCAAGCCGAGTAAGCCTGAAAACTAATCCCTAATTCCTCTGCAATTTCCTTCTGTGTCAATTTTAACTCTTTTCTCCGAGCCTTGAGTTTTTCTGGTTGGTACATGATTCACCCCCTAGTGTGATGTTTTATTGAGAATATCTCTCTTAGAAAAACAAATCGACGGTTGAGCTTACACCTCTAATACTCAACCAATTCGGTTTAGTTTTATTATATAAAAAAAGTGGACGATTGTCCACTGGGAAAATCAAATTTTAACAACTGCACCTGGAGATTCTGAACAAAAAACTGACCTAGATCTAGCAACTCCTACTCTAATTTTTGCAACAGCTTTACAACTTGACGATTTTCAATCTTCACATAGTATACACCACTATCACTGACAAGTTTATCCTCTTTATACTTAGAAATTTTGACAGCATAAAGACCTCGTGGTAGGGGTTGGTTGGCAAAAAATTCCTTCATGAGCGCTTCAAGCTCTTTAAGATAGTCATCATACAAGAGATCTCTTTTTTCTTTTGGAACGAAATACTGAAATTCAAATGTTGGTATAAAAATCTCTTTTTGGAAAAGATATTGAGCATCCATTGGATACATCCCTTGCAGAGCTTGGCCCTTGCTTTGATTTTCCTCTAATATTTCATTATAAAGATAGATATTATCAGATTGGTTATTAAATTCAAAACCAATACCTTGATACTTCAAATCAGGAAGTTTAGGATCTTTGATTGAACTGTCCAGTGTTTTTAAAAACTCGCTGGTGCCTGGACTAACCTCAATCCCTAAATAGGCTAATTCTGGGAAAACATCATAAATTTTTTTATAATTCTTGTAATCAACCTCTGCATCTGTCTTTCCATATGTTTCATTTTTCGAAAAGCGAGTATAGTATTTAAATCGAGTTTTAACCTGATAGGTTTTTCCAGCTATATTTTCACTGTAAGTACCGTGGATTATAAATCCTCCCACGCTTGTATAGTTTTTCTCGTATTTTTCTAACTCAAACTGTCCTGTAAGACCGTAATTTTGATAAGAACGATGCACAGCTTGCTCAATCTCAGTTCGACTTGCATGGGCAAACAGCCCCCACATATCCATTAGAGCAAGAATTGGACTGAACACTGTGAAGATTACGATTGGGATCACTATGGATAAGCAACCTATTAATAGCCAATTTCTTTTCTTGGCGTTTCCTTCAGATTTTTTAGCAGTTTTCTGTTTCTGTTTTAAGATTAGAATAAGCAAAACCAAAATCCCTAATACTAATAAAACCAATCTACTCTCTCCTTTTACTTTGGACAACTCCTAACAGGTAGATAGGAGACTGACAGAAATACTCATCTCACCTGCTAACTTATCCTGAGTTCCATGAACTCGTCTGAAATGAGGAGCAACCCTTGTCTCATTATACCACATGGGTAATGCCGTGAGAAGACGAGAGAAGCAAAAACACCCCATGGTGTGAACCATGAAGTGCTTTGAAACGTTGATAGTATCGTATTGATTAACGTTTTGAGGCAACTGACTTTGTCAGATCGCAGCCACATTTGTAAGCGACTAAAGTCGCAACAACTGTGTCAATTGCACCAATTTAGTAAGAAAGTATAAAAAAGAACACCCCGAAAGGTGCTCTTTGTAAGTATAGTAATTCTCTCGAATTAACGTTTACTAAATTGTGATGCTTTACGAGCTTTCTTAAGACCTGGTTTCTTACGTTCAACTTTACGTGAGTCACGTGTAAGAAGTCCTGCGCGTTTCAATGAATCGCGGAAGTCTGGGTCTACTTGAAGAAGGGCACGAGCGATACCGTGACGGATAGCTCCTGCTTGACCAGCGTATCCACCACCTACAACGTTAACGAAAACGTCGTATGAACCTACAGTTGAAGTAACTGCGAATGGTTGATTGATAACAAGACGAAGGTCAGCGTGTGGGATGTACTCTTCAACATCTTTTTTGTTAACAGTGATTTTACCAGTTCCTGGAACAAGGCGAACGCGTGCAACAGCGTTTTTACGACGTCCAGTACCTGCATATTGTGCTTGTGACATACTTTATTGTTCCTTTCCTTAGATAAGTCCTGAAATATCAAGAACTTCTGGTTGTTGTGCAGCGTGAGTGTGCTCAGCTCCAACGAATACTTTCAATTTCATACCTTGAGCACGGCCAAGAGTATTGTGTGGAAGCATACCTTTAACTGATTTTTCAATCAAACGTACTGCGTTTTTAGAACGAAGTTCACCAGCAGAGATTTGTTTCAATCCACCTGGGTGGTTTGAGTGAGTGTAGTAGATCTTATCAGTTGCTTTTTTACCAGTCAATTTAACTTTTTCAGCATTGATAACGATTACGAAGTCACCTGTATCAGTGTGTGGTGTGAATGTTGGTTTGTTTTTTCCGCGAAGTACGCTAGCAACAACTGCTGAAAGGCGTCCAAGAGGTACATCAGTTGCGTCAACAACGTACCATTTGCGTTCTACTTGGCCTGGTTTAGCCATGAATGTAGTTTTGTTCATGATTTCTCCTATATGAATATCGTTTTTGTTTACAGGGCGGATGTTCCGGTCCGCGGGGTATTTGAAAGGTTCCGGGGCCTTACAAATGGGGTAAACAATACCGTCTACTATCATACCAAATTTCACTACTAAAAGTCAATAGATATGAAAAATATTTTTGCCGATTTCAGTGTTTAATATCTAGAAAAACCTCGCTTTTGCGAGGCTCTCCTATTTATAAGCTAAGGCACGTTTAAAGGTTTTCCAGATTCCCAAATCATCTGTTTGAAGGACTAGACTAGCATACATGCGTCCGATAAAGGCTGTTGCAGTGACTGCAAAAACAACCGTTATGGCAAGCGAAATCCAAGCTTCCAGACCACTGGCATACCCATTTATAGCTCTAAACGGCATAAAGAAAGTCGAGATGAAAGGAATGTAGGAACCAATTTTCAGAACTAAATTGTCCCCAGCAGCACCTAGAGAGGTCACACCGACAAATCCTGCTATAATCAAGATCATCAATGGCGACAAGGCCTTTCCTGAATCCTCAGGGCGAGAAACCATAGAGCCTAGGAAGGCTGCTAAAACAACGTACATAAAGAGACTAACCAAGACAAACAATAAGGTATTGAGCGAGAAGGCCTCTCCTAGATGATTTAAAATCCCAGATTGTGCCAAGATTGGTAGGTCCTTAAAGAGCAGAATGGCAGCCAGTCCACCCACGACGTAAATGCCAATATGAGTCAAAATCACAAGAAGTAGAGCCAGCATGCGAGCGTAGAAATAATGACTAGCTCGGATACTAGAGAAGACCACCTCCATGATTTTGGTTCCTTTCTCGCTAGCCACTTCCTGAGCAGTGACACTAGCATAGGTAATCAAAATCATATAAAGGAAGAAGCCAAGCCCTGCGGCCGCAATGGTTTGAACAATTTTTTTGTTTTCCTTAGATTCATCAATCTTCTCAGTAAAATCAACGGTTTGACTCAGACGTTTTTCCTGTTCTTGAGACAAATTAGCTGCCGAACGATTGAGTTGATATTGCAGTTCGTTTAACTTATTGGTTACTGCTAGTTTGATGCCTGTTTCAAGAGAAGTTTCACCATGATAGACGGCCTTGAGAACACTGTCCTCTTGGTCAATGGTTAGGTAACCCTTGATTTTCTCATCCTTGATAGCAGCCTGGGCACTGGCTTCATCCTTATAATCAAAGTTGATACCATTGGTACCCTTGAGCCCTTCTTCCACAGATGGCACAGTTGTTACTACTGCTATCTTGCTATTCTTGGCCATAGAAGACCCTTGGAGAAAGCCGATTCCTACAGATAAGGCTAAAAAGAGGAACGGCGAAATCACCATAAAGAAGAAACTCCACGACTTGACATGTCGAAGATAGGTTTCCTTCATTACAACCCACATATTTCTCATACTTCCACCCCTGATTCTAGTTTAAAGATTTCATCGATTGTTGGAGCTTGTTGGTCAAAGGTCGCGATGTATTGACCTTGAGTGAGGATTGGGAAGAGTTCTCTTCCAGCGCTCTCATCATCTAGGATCAATTTCCAACTGCCTTGCTTGGTCAAGCTCACCTGTTTGACATGAGGAAGATTTTCCAATTCTTCCTTACTTCGTTCACTTGAAACAAAGAGACGCGTTTTCCCATATTGATTACGGACATCCTGAACTGGTCCATGCAAGACCACACGCCCATCACGAATCATCAGAATATCATCGCAAAGTTCCTCGACATTGGTCATGACATGGTCAGAAAAGATAATGATTGCACCGCGCTCTTTCTCTTTTAAGATGACCTGTTTGAGCAACTCGGTATTGACTGGGTCCAAACCACTAAAAGGCTCATCCAGGATGATCAAGTCAGGCTCATGAATCAGGGTAATAATCAACTGAATTTTCTGCTGATTCCCTTTGGAGAGGCTCTTGATTTTGTCAGTCAATTTGCCCTTCACTTCCAATTTTTTCATCCATTGAGGGAGTTTTTCCTTGACTTCCTTAGCATCCATACCTTTTAGAGTCGCCAAGTAGCGAACTTGTTCAAGGACTGTCAGCTTGGGCATGAGACTGCGTTCCTCAGGCAGATAGCCAATCCGAGCGTAGGTTTCCTGACGAATCTCCTGCCCATCCAGACTGATCTCTCCTTGATACTCTAAAAATTTCAACATACTGTGGAAAATCGTTGTTTTCCCAGCACCATTCTTCCCGACCAAGCCCAGAATCCTTCCTGGACTTGCCTGAAAATCGACACCAAACAAGACTTGCTTGGGACCGAAACTTTTCTCTAGATTTCTTACTTCTAACATTTTCCACCTCCGAGATATGTTGCACTTATTATACTCCTTTTTGATAGCCTTTACAACGATTTATGTCCATTTTATCGGATTATAAGTAGCAAAAGTATCCTATCTCTAATAAATTTTAAGTGCTTCAGTGATATCTTTAGTATAACTCATTAAAGACTTTCTGAGATGGCTTCCTCCTCAACTATCGCTTTTCTCTTCTGAACTGTCCTTTTGAAACTAAAAATCCACCCCGAAGGATGGATTGATGAGTTAACGTACTTCTGCATTGACTTTTTCTTCGAGTGATGCTTGGATTTTTTCCATGTAGCGTGCGACTTCTTCGTCTGTTAAGCTATCTTCTGGATTTTGGAAGGTCAAGCTATAGGCCATTGACTTCATACCAAGTCCCAGTTTTTCGCCTGAGAAGACGTCAAAGAGTTTGATATCTGTCAATCGTTTCACGCCGGCAGCTCGGATAGCGTCTACAACTTCTTGGTGAGTGACTTCTGCCTTGAGAAGTAGAGCAATATCACGACTAACCGCTGGGAATTTGGTGATTTCCACAAATGGAGCAGCTGGTTGAAGGGCAGCTTCGATGGCTGAAAGGTTGAGCTCAGCTACATACGTTTCTGGAATATCGTAGGCCTTGGCAGTGACTGGATGCACTTGGCCAAGGAAACCAAGAACTTGGTCACCGAGTGAAATCACGGCTGTACGTCCTGGATGGAGACTTGCAATCTCAGCTGTTGCTGCATAGGTCACTTCTAGTCCCAAGCGAGTAAAGAGCGCTTCTAAGATTCCCTTAGCATAGAAGAAATCAACTGGAACTGCTGCCGTTTGGAAATCTTTTTCTGCAACCAATCCGGTTAAGGCAAAGGCAAAGCTGTTGATCTCGTTTGGTAGATCTTCTTTTGGATTGCCTGTTTGTTCAAAGACTTTTCCAATCTCGTAAAGGGCCAAGTTTTTATTCTTACGAGCCACATTATAAGCCACTGTATCAAGGATACCTGAGACCATATTTTGACGGAGGACAGAACGGTCCACTGTCATTGGCCACATGAGTTCTGTAAGGTTACTTGGTTGAGCTGTGAACTCAACTGCTTTTTCAGGCGTTGTCAGAGCGTAGGTAATGATTTCTGTCAAACCTGCTCCTTCAGCGATGGTACGAACTTGGCGACGCAATTTTTGTGTCGCAGTCAATTCCCCAGCTGTACCGTCATCTTTTGGAAGACTAGTTGGCAAGCGATCATAACCATAGATACGAGCGATTTCTTCAAAGAGGTCCGCTTCGATGGTGATATCCCAACGACGACGTGGAACGCTGACTGTAAAGGCTTCAGCATTTCCAGAAAGACCAAAGCCAAGACGACGGAAGACATCTTCCACATCAGCATATGAAAGCTCCGTACCAAGGACGCGGTTAACGTCTGCAAGAGTTGAAGAAACTTCTACATCAGAAGTATCAAGCTGGCCTGCTGAAACGATACCCTTACGCACCGTAGCACCTGCAAGTTCTGCAATCATGCTCGCTGCCACATCAAGGGCTTCATTGACTGTTGCCACATTGATTCCTTTTTCAAAGCGAGAAGATGATTCCGAACGAAGGTTAAGGCGTCCGCTAGTCTTGCGGATGGATTTACCATTGAAAACAGCCGCTTCAAGGACAACACGACTAGAATTTTCAGATATTTCTGTTGCTTGCCCCCCCATGACACCTGCAAGGGCTACTGGTTTGTCAGCGACAGTGATGACTAAGTCATTTGTTTCCAAGTCACGTTCTTCACCGTCCAAAGTCACCAATTTTTCACCAGCACGCGCTTCACGCACACGGATGTCAGTCCCTTCAAAGGTATCCAAGTCAAAGGCATGCATCGGTTGACCAAAGTAAAGCAGGATGTAGTTGGTTACGTCAACTACGTTATTGATCGGACGGATGCCTTCATTCATGAGGATATTTTGCAACCATTGTGGACTTGGTGCGATGGTCACATTATCCAAGATACGGGCCGCATAGTAAGGCGCCTTGTCTGTCTCAATGCCTACAGAAAGGGCATCTGCTGCAGCTTCATTTGTTTCTGTTAAACTGAATTCTTTAAAGTTGACTGCCTTGTCATAGATGGCTGCCACTTCATGAGCCACCCCACGCATAGATAGAGCGTCTGCACGGTTTGGTGTGATAGAAAGTTCGATGATTTCATCATCCAAGTCTAGATATGAGAAGACTTCCTCACCTGGTACTGCATCTTGAGGCAAGATTTGAATACCATCTGCGAATTCCTTCGGTACAACCGAGTCAGAAATACCTAATTCACCAAGCGAACAGATCATTCCAAGTGACTCTAAACCACGGATTTTCCCTTTTTTGATCTTGTAATTGTCAGCAATACGAGCTCCTGGAAGAGCTACCATGACCTTGATCCCAGCACGCACATTTGGGGCACCACAAACGATCTGACGGGCTTCTTCTTCGCCAACGTTAACCTGACAGACATGCAAGTGTGTTTCTGGCACATCTTCGCAAGACAAGACCTCACCGACGACAATTTTTGAGAGACCGGCAGCTGGTGATTCGACACCTTCGACCTCAATCCCTGTAGTTGACATTTTCTCAGCCAACCCTTGTGATGGCACATCAATGTCCACCAATTCTTTTAACCATTTATAAGATACAAGCATAATTCTGATTGTAAGATCTCACAGAATAAGACCTTTTCAATTCCTTTCTTTTTCTTTGAGTCAGTCCTCACCATTCTCATCAAGAGAAAATAACTAGACTGTGTTTCAGGTTTCAATCTTATTTAAACTGTTCTGAGAAGCGGACATCTCCTTGATAGAATCCACGAATATCGTTGATTCCGTAACGGAGCATGGCTACGCGCTCTTGTCCAAGACCAAAGGCAAATCCAGAATAAACAGTTGCATCGATTCCACTCATTTCAAGGACACGTGGGTGAACCATACCGGCCCCCATAATCTCAATCCAACCTGTTTTCTTACATACGTTACAGCCTTCTCCACCACACTTGAAACAGGAAACATCCACTTCAACAGATGGCTCTGTGAATGGGAAATAAGATGGACGCAGACGGATCTGACGCTCTTCACCGAACATCTTTTGGACGATCAACTGAAGGGTTCCTTGAAGGTCAGCCATAGAGATATTTTTCCCAACAACCAAGCCTTCGATTTGGTGGAACTGGTGACTGTGAGTCGCATCGTCCGTATCACGACGGAATACACGCCCCGGTGAGATCATCTTCAAAGGACCTTTTGAAAAATCATGAGCATCCATAGCACGCGCCTGGACTGGAGACGTGTGAGTACGGAGCAAGATTTCTTCTGTAATGTAGAAAGTATCCTGCATATCGCGAGCTGGGTGATCTTTTGGAAGGTTCATACGCTCAAAGTTGTAGTAGTCTTGCTCCACTTCAAAACCATCCACGACTTGGTAACCCATCCCGATGAAAATATCTTCGATTTCTTCACTGGTTTGCGTGAGAACATGACGGTGACCAGTCGCAACTGGGCGACCTGGAAGTGTCACATCGATGCTCTCACTTGCTAGTTGAGCTTCTACTTTCTTTTCTTCCAAGAGCTTAGCCGTTTCTTCAAAGGCCGCTGTCAAGATATCACGCGCTTCATTGACGTGTTTCCCGATGATTGGACGCATCTCAGCAGAGACATCTTTCATCCCTTTGAGGATTTCAGTAAGCGACCCTTTTTTACCAAGGACAGAGACACGCAAGTCTTGCATCTCTTTTTCATTTTCAGCAGTAATCTGCTGCAAGCTAGCCAGCGTTTCTTCGCGAAGCGCTTTTAATTGTTCTTCAATAGTTGACATAATTCCTCCATCAGTCACTTAACAGATAAAAAGAAAACCACATGCCAAAAACTCCACTCGGAGCGTTGACACGCGGTACCATCCGTTTTCATCTGACAAGTCAGACCTTCATTTCTAAATCCATGCGCAAGTGAATTCACCCAGCTTTCATATAGAGAGCTTGCAGTCACGGCTCTCCTCCCTGATATACTTCCCTTGAGTTACTAGTCTTGCGGATTCCTATTCAATTACTACTTAGTTTATCAGATTTTTACCATTCTTGCAAGACCTATCTCACTTCTGCTTTCCTTTAAATCGCCATTGGAAGCGAAGCTTGTCATAGAAAGGAAATTCGATAAACAAGACTCCCAAGCCTACACAGAAACTGGCAAGAACATCTGATGGGTAGTGAACTCCCAGATAGACCCGAGATAGCAGCACACTGACGAGGTAGAAGCCAAGGACCATTTGCACGATTTTTCTCCAGACTGGATCTTTAATCCGTTGACTGAGAATGACAATCAAAGTACCTACCATCAGTGTCACTGCCAGAGAATGGCCACTTGGAAAAGAAAATCCCTTCTCCTCGACTAAGTGTAAGATATCTGGCCGTGGGCGCTGGTAGATGTTTTTAAAGGTCACGATTAAGAGACCGGCTAAGGCTAGATTACCCGCCATGAAGTAGCTTTCTATCTTCCACTGCTTACGATAAAAGATAAAGGCTGCGATAGCAACCCAGGTGATAATCACCGGGATATCAATCAAATGCGTAAGCGCACGGAACAGAACCGTTAAATAATCTGGCAATTCCCCACGAAGGGCAGTCTGAATCGGTTGGTCAAAACCGACCAACGTTTCAGGATAAAATTTGACCATATAGCCAAGAAGGACGAAAAGTAAAAGGGCAAAACTGCCCTTCATTAAAAATGTTTGTTTATCTCTCATAATGTTTTAAGGTTGGTTTCAAGAGGACGTATAACAACCAGAATGAAACGGCAAAGATGATACCTTCAATCAGGTTAAAAGGTAAAACCATGGTCATCAAGTAGTTAGAAAGTCCTATAATTTCTCTAATATCAAAGTTGGCAAACTGCGCGTATAAAGGAACCGCATAGACATAGTTGAGAACCAACATGGCAGCAGTCAATCCAATAGTTCCCACCAGAGATGCCAGTAGGAAACGAAGGGTGCTGCGTTCCTTTTTCCAAATCAAACCAAAGGCGATAACAAAGACTCCCAAAGCTATGATATTCATTGGCAAACCAATGTAGGTGTTCACTCCTTGGCTATTCAGAAGCAACTTCAAGAGTGAGCGCATCAAGAGAATTCCTAGAGCAGCTGGCAAATCCACCACCACCAAGCCTACAAGGACTGGCAAGATACTAAACTCGATCTTGAGGAAGGTTGCCGCTGGCAAGAGCGGAAAGTCAAAGTACATCAGCACAAATGAAATGGCTGATAAAATCGCAATGGTCGAAATTCGACGTGTGTTTGTCATAACAGGTTCCTCCAATTTTCTATAAAATCAGAAGAAGTTGGAAAGGATCCCTCTATCTATTCTCACTTTTTATATCCCAAAAGTTCCCTCTCACTCTTTTGAGCAAGCGGTTGCAATTCATCAATAAACTCATCAGAACAGACAAAGCCATTCTTTCGTCTTCTCCCATCCAGACTATACTGTCGGTTGTGGAATCGCACCACATCAGCTTACGCTCGCGGACTTCTTTAACTAAGATATTTTGGATTAATCTAGGCGTCGCAGTCGAAGATAATACTTAAGTATATCGAGACAAGACAACGAAGAGTAAGCCAAAATAGCTAGTTAAAGTCACCGCCGGTCGGGAATTACACCCAGCCCTGAAGACCCCTTTATCATAACAAAAAACGCTTGCAAGTGCAAGCATTTTGATTATTTCAATTTATCTGCTTCATAGGTGTGAACAAGCTCAAGGCCTGCAAAATTTTGCTGACGGAGAGCTTCGTAGACGATCATGCAGACGGTATTAGACACATTGAGACTGCGAACGTGTTCATCATTCATGGGAATACGGAGTGCTTTCTCAGGATGTTCTCGCATAAAGTCCTCAGGCAAGCCCTTGTCTTCACGTCCAAAGAGAAAATAATGGTCTTCGTCCGTCGATAAATCTGCTTCAGAATAGACTTTTTCCGCAAATTTTGAAATCAGATAGAGTTTTCCCTTCATCTGAGACATGAAATCTTCCAAACTGTCATAAAAATAAATCTCTAACTTATCCCAGTAGTCCAAACCAGCTCGCTTCATCTTGCGATCATCAATGGGAAATCCCATCGGTTTGATGATATGAAGGGGAGAATTGGTCGCAGCGCAAGTACGCGCAATGTTACCTGTATTTTGTGGAATCTGAGGTTCAAATAATACAATGTGATTTGTCATGACTGGCTTCCTTTTATCATTGCAAAAAAATAGCCACACTGCCCGGAGTCAAGCTCAGCAAACAGCGTGGTTAAGGCATCGTTAACTTACCTCACAACAGGTTTGAAGTAAATCAGCGAAACTACTTTCTTAGTATAACACTTTCAGAATCATTGTCAATAGAAATGACTTGATTTTTTACTTTTTTTGATGATATTTTCATCTTTGGCCATTCCCTTTCTGAAAAGGTATGGTAAAAGAGCCAAATCGCTTCAAATCAGAGCCATCGTTATAGAAGTTAAACAAATGTAGCTTCAAAACGTGAAAAAGGCCTTTCTTCCCTTAAAAATCGCCTTAGTAAGTGCATTTTTTGCTAAAAAAGGGTATGATAGTTACATCATGAAAAAGTAGGTTTTTTATATGAAAATTGTCCTTGTTGGTGGAGGGAAAGTTGGTTTCGCCCTCTGTCGTTCACTGGTTGCAGAAAACCATGACGTTGTCCTCATCGAACAAGATGAGGCTGTCCTCAATCACATTGTCAGTCGCTATGATATCATAGGTCTCCTTGGAAATGGTGCTGACTTTGCCATCTTGGAGCAAGCCAGTGTTCAAGAGTGCGATATCTTTATCGCCCTAACCGAATACGATGAAGTGAATATGATTTCAGCGGTACTTGCTAAAAAAATGGGCGCTAAAGAAACCATCGTTCGGGTGCGAAATCCTGAATACTCTAATGCCTATTTTAAAGAGAAAAATATTCTTGGATTTTCACTTATTGTTAATCCAGAACTCCTAGCAGCGCGTGCGATCTCAAATATCATTGATTTCCCTAATGCCCTCTCTGTCGAACGATTTGCTGGAGGTCGGGTCAGTCTCATGGAGTTTGTTGTCAAGGATTCTAGCGGTCTTTGTCAAATGCCAATCTCAGACTTCCGTAAAAAATTTGGGAATATTATTGTCTGTGCTATGGAGAGAGATCATCAACTGATGATCCCAAGTGGTGATGTTATTATCCAAGACAAGGATAGGATTTTTGTTACGGGAAATCGTGTAGATATGATGCTTTTCCATAACTATTTTAAATCTCGTGCAGTGAAAAGCTTACTTATCGTTGGAGCTGGGAAGATTGCTTATTATCTACTCGGCATTTTAAAAGACAGTCGCATTGATACCAAGGTCATCGAGATCAATCCTGAAAGAGCTCGTTTCTTCAGCGAAAAGTTCCCCAATCTCTATATTGTCCAAGGAGATGGAACTGCAAAAGACATTTTGCTGGAAGAAAGTGCTCCCCACTATGATGCAGTCGCAACCTTGACTGGGGTTGATGAGGAAAACATCATCACCTCAATGTTTCTTGACCGTGTTGGCGTCCATAAGAATATCACCAAGGTCAACCGAACAAGCCTTCTAGAAATTATCCACGCGCCTGATTTTTCGAGTATCATCACACCAAAAAGCATCGCAGTGGATACCATTATGCACTTTATCCGTGGTCGAGTAAACGCTCAGTATTCAGACCTTCAAGCCATGCACCATCTAGCAAACGGTCAAATTGAAACTCTCCAATTCCAAATCAAGGAAGCTAATAAAATGACTGCCAAACCTCTATCACAGTTGAAATTGAAAAAAGGAGTTCTCATCGCAGCCATTATCCGAAAAGGAAAAACAATCTTCCCTACTGGAGAGGATATGCTTGAGGTGGGAGACAAGTTACTCGTGACGACCTTATTGCCAAATATCACCAAAATTTATGATTTGATTGAGAGGTAAAAAATGAATAAAAGTATGATTCGTTACCTCCTCTCAAAACTTCTCTTGATTGAGGCTGTTCTTCTCCTAGTTCCTGTTAGTGTAGCGATCTATTACCAAGAATCCAGTCAAGTATTTATCGCTCTCTTTTCTACGATTGGAATTTTAGTCCTTCTCGGTGGTCTAGGCGTTTTACGGAAACCGAAAAATCAACGGATTTATGCCAAGGAAGGGGTTTTAATTGTTGCCCTCTGTTGGATTCTATGGTCTTTCTTTGGTGGCCTCCCCTTTGTCTTTTCAGGACAAATCCCCAGCATCATCGATGCCTTCTTTGAAATCAGTTCTGGATTTACGACTACAGGAGCAACTATTCTGAACGATGTTTCCGTCCTCACTCGTTCCCTCCTCTTCTGGCGAAGTTTCACCCACTTGATCGGAGGGATGGGGGTACTCGTCTTTGCACTTGCCATTATGGACAATGCTAAGAATAGCCACTTGGAGGTGATGAAGGCTGAGGTCCCTGGACCTGTCTTTGGCAAGGTCGTATCCAAGCTAAAAAATACTGCCCAGATTCTCTATCTGCTTTATCTGGCTCTCTTCTCCCTTTTTGTGGTTATCTACTACCTAGCAGGCATGCCTCTCTATGATAGTTTTGTCATCGCTATGGGAACGGCAGGAACTGGGGGCTTTACCGTCTATAACGACGGAATTGCCCACTATGGTAGCTCACTCATCACCTATCTCGTTAGTATCGGAGTGTTGGTTTTTGGGGTTAACTTCAATCTCTACTACTACCTCATGCTCCGTCGGGTTAAGGCTTTCTTTGGAGATGAAGAACTACGAGCATATATCATCATTGTCCTAGTTTCTACAGGCTTGATTACGCTTAATACGCTCCACCTCTACCAAGGTGTCTCTAAGAGTGTTGAAATGGCCTTCTTCCAGGTTTCCAATATCATCACGACAACAGGTTTTGGTTACGGAGATATTACCAACTGGCCCCTCTTCTCCCAATTTATCCTCCTCTTCCTCATGGGAATCGGTGGATCGGCTGGCTCAACTGCAGGTGGTCTTAAGGTGATCAGAGGACTTATCCTCTCTAAAATCGCAAAAAATCAGATTTTGTCCACTTTATCCCCTCACCGTGTTTTGACCCTACACGTCAATAAAACTGTGATTGATAAGGATACCCAGCACAAAATTCTTAAATATTTTGCTATCTATATGATGATCATTCTTTCTCTCATCTTTATCGTCAGTCTTGATAGCAATGATTTTCTAGTCGTGACCAGTGCGGTCTTCAGCTGTTTTAACAATATCGGACCTATTCTAGGTACAACCTCGAGTTTTTCCATCTTTAGCCCCATCTCTAAAATCCTCCTCTCCTTTGCAATGATTGCGGGTCGCTTAGAGATATACCCAATTTTGCTACTCTTTATGAAACGTACTTGGTCTAAACGTTAATTACAATACAATTCCCCTTTTACAAGCTAGTAGAAGGGGAATTTTTCTATTAAAAATGAGAAGACCTTTTGGTCCTCTCCTAATTTGTTTATTCTTTAAGATCTTTCTTGTAACGAGCAAGTTCTGCTTGATTGGCCCAAACATAGTGACCTGGACGGATTTCCACCATAGACGGCTTGTCTGTCTCATAGTCATGTTGGTCAGGATCGTAAACTTTCAAGACTTTCTTGCGTTCCAAGATTGGATCTGGAATCGGTACAGCAGATAGAAGCGCCTGAGTATATGGGTGGACAGGATTGTTAAACAATTCCTCTGTCTCCGCCACTTCGACGATAACTCCCTTATAGATAACCGCGATACGATCTGAGATAAAGCGAACAACTGACAAGTCATGGGCGATAAAGAGATAGGTCAAGCCCAACTCTTTTTGGAACTTCTTGAGCAAGTTCAGGACTTGCGCACGCACTGATACGTCCAAGGCTGAAATTGGCTCATCCGCAATAACGAAATCAGGTTCCATCACAAGGGCACGGGCAATCCCGATACGCTGGCGCTGACCACCAGAAAACTCATGTGGATAACGGGTCAAGTGTTCTTTCAAAAGTCCAACTTCATGAATCATCTTTTGAACTTTTTCTTTTCGATCCTCTTCATCTTTAAACAAGTGGTAGTTGTAAAGACCTTCAGAGATGATATAGTCAACTGTCGCACGCTCATTCAAGCTAGCTGCAGGGTCCTGGAAAATCATCTGGATACGACGGATCAAGTCTGATGATTCCTTATGAGATTTTTTTCCATTAATCTTATGACCATCAAAGATGATCTCACCTTTACTAGTATTATTTAAACCAATAATGGCACGACCAATCGTTGTTTTCCCACTACCAGACTCACCAACAAGAGAGAAAGTTTCTCCCTTGTTGATAAAGAAGTTGGCGTTTTTAACCGCGACAAACTTCTTACTTCCTTCACCGAAGGAAATTTCTAAATCTTTAATTTCTACTAATTTTTCAGACATTTCCTTCCTCCTAGTCTTCTAGATGAGCAAAGCCCATTTTATCACGAATCTTGTCATGCAAATCTGCAATGACTCCAGGTTTTTCAACTTTAGGAGCATTCTCATGAAGCAACCAAGTCTTAGCCCAATGGGTATCACTAACTGAAAACTGAGGTGCTTTCTGTTCAAAGTCAATTTGCATCGCATAATCTGAACGAAGGGCAAAGGCATCACCTTTCAACTCAGTATAAAGAGACGGTGGTGTTCCAGGGATAGAGTACAATTCCCCTTTATCGTCAGCAAGCTGAGGCAAGCTAGACAAGAGACTCCAAGTATATGGATGACGTGGATCGTAGAAGACTTCCTCAACAGTACCGTATTCTACAATTTCACCAGCATACATAACCGCTACCTTATCCGCAATACTTGCTACCACACCAAGGTCATGGGTGATAAAGATAATGGTAAAGTGGTACTCATTTTGCAAGGTTTTAAGCAAATCAATGATTTGTGCTTGAATGGTTACATCAAGAGCCGTTGTTGGCTCGTCACAGATCAAGATATCTGGACGACAGGCAAGGGCAATCGCAATAACGATACGTTGGCGCATCCCTCCAGAATATTGGAAAGGATACTCTTCAAAACGTTTTTCAGCATCTGGGATTCCGACCTTGTTCATATAGTCGATTGCCATCTCTTTGGCTTCCTTAGCTGTTTTCCCTTGGTGTTTAACGATAACTTCAGTGATTTGGCTACCGATTGTATTGATTGGGTCCAAACTTGTCATAGGATCTTGGAAGATGGTCGCAATTTTAGCACCACGAATCTTCTCCCATTCCTTGTTAGAAGTAAGAGCGGTCAAGTCTTGTCCACGATAGTCGATGCTTCCTTGGGCAATACGTCCATTGTCTTCTAACATCCCTGTAAAGGTTTTTGTTAAAACAGATTTACCGGAACCGGACTCACCTACCAAGGCAAGAACTTCTCCTTCAATCAGGTCCAGAGAAACTCCTCGGATAGCCGTCAGAACTTTGTCACGAACGTCAAATTCCACGACAATATCACGAGCAGTCAAAATTACATTACTTTCTTTTGTCATGTCTACTCCTATCTATGTGTACGTGGATCACTAGCATCCGCTAGGTTTTGACCAACAACGAAGAGAGAAAGAGACACCAAGATCAAGGTTGTCAATGGAATCCAGAACAAGTAAGCGTTGGTCGTAACGTTTTGTGAGTAATCTGAGATCAAGCGTCCCAGACTTGGCACTGTTACAGGCAATCCCAATCCAAAGAAGGAAAGGAAGGCTTCATAAGAGATGAAGCTTGGCAACATCAAGGTCATCGTAGAAACAATAACAGATACCAATTGTGGCATGATATTTTTAACGATGATTTTAAAGGTTGGTGTTCCAAGTGTTTGAGAAGCAAGGTTGTATTCCAAGTCACGGTAACGCATGATTTGGATACGAATCATATAAGCAATCCCAATCCAAGTTGTCACACTCATGGCAAAAATCAGATTCCAGAAACCAGCACCGATTGAGTAAGTCAAGACAATGACAATCAAGAGAGATGGAATGTTTGAAATAATGTTATAAACTTCCATCATGACACGGTCAACAGATTTTGAAATTCCCCAGATTCCACCAACAATAACCCCAATTACAAGGTTGATAAAAGTTGCAATGACAGAGATGAGGATAGAGTTACGCGCACCAAACCAAACCCCGTCAAACAAGGATTTACCATTACTATCTGTACCAAACCAATGTTCAGCATTGGGTTTGATAAAACGAGCAGAAAAGTCATTGACCTTACTTACATCGTTAAAGTCAAAGTTTGAGAACATTGGATAAATAAAGCTCATCAAGATAATGGCAACCAAAATCCCCAACATAATGACTGTTGATTTTTTCTTTAGAAATTGTCTAAATACAGAACCCCAGTATGAATAGGCAGGGGCGTCAATTGTTTCAGAGGCAAAATCGTCACGTTTTACGAACTGAAATTTTTCTTTTCCGATTGTTGACATTATTTGCCTCCTTTCTCTGTCAATTTAATACGTGGATCAAGCATGGTCATCCAGATGTCTCCTACAAAGAGTGAGAAGATAGAAATACATGTGAAGATGAAGACAAGACCAACTACCATTGAGTTGTTTGATGCCTTAACAGAGTCAATCAACATTTTACCCATACCTGGGAAAGCGAAGACCGTTTCTGTCAATGTTGCACCACCGATAACCCCGATTACAGCACCAGGAATACCTGAAACCAGTGGAACCATGGCATTTTTAAAGATATGTTTGTTTGAAATTTCTTTTTCAGACAAACCTTTTGCACGAGCAAAACGAACGAAGTCCTGAGATTGCAAGTCGATCATGTAACGACGAATCCAGATAGCTGTACTTGGTGCACCCAGCAAACCTAGAATGACTGCTGGTAAGACATAAGAACGCCAATCTCCAGCTCCCAAGATAGGGAATGAGTCAGGCAGACCAATTGATGATCCAATCAAGCGGACGATATAAACCAAGGCAATCGTTGGAAGTGCAAGCAAGAAGGTTAGAGCACCTGTCGAGAAGCTATCAATCCAAGTATTCTTGTGGCGAGCCATAGCAGATCCAAGTGGAATCGCAATCGCATACGAAATAATCAAACCAATCAAACCAGCAACCGCTGAACTTGCAATCATTGATGGGTATTGGTAATTGCTTTCTGTAGCCGTGTAAGGATCGTCCTTGCCATAGTTTGCCACCTCACGTGCGTCTGCTTGACTTGGTGATTTGTAGGTACGAGAGTAGATATCTACAGATGAAGTCTTTTTACCTGTAGGGAATTGAACTTCTGATGTCTTAGTTTGTCCCTGACCTTGGGTGATAACTTGAAGCACTGGTGTGTTTGCATAAGTTGGGTAAGAATCACCTAAGTTAACGTTCACAAAGTTTTGGTGTACAAATGGGAATTGGTTGTTGAAATACAAAAGATACTTATGTTTTGTACCTGAACCAACCAATGACCAACCGATAGCAGGGTCATTTTCAAAACGAAGATAGCGTTGCAAGTTTGGATTTTCAGGGTCTTGAATCTTGTTTGTATGATCAATATCAATCAAGTTGGCATAGAATTTGAAAACACGTTCAAAAATCGGAATTTCACGCGTAGCATAGAATTGACCACTTTCTGAGAATACACCTAGCGTCCAACCATTTCCTAGTTGGTTGATGTATTTTTCGTAGATTGCCTTGTTGGCATCGTTGGCATCTACTGTTACAGATGAGTCCATTGTGCTAGCTTTTTCTTGCAACTCCTTGGTATCGTAGTACTCGATATAGCCCATCCGCTCATAAACGGTATTTTCATAATTGTCTCGTTTATCTGGCGTCGTTGCAATCTTGTTATAGTTGGTATCCTGCTTGAAAATCAATTTTCGAGGAACCATCGTATAAATAATTGTGTATGTCAATGTTGTCACCAAGAAAATAGACAACAATGAACGCAATACACGCATAAAAATATATTTCTTCATATCGTTTCCTTTTAAAATCCCAAAAGAACCTTCTCCTCATGGAGAGAAAGTTCTCTTGAGAGTTATTTATTTAACGTGATTTGTCAATTCTTTTTGAACTTTTTCGTTTGATTCTTTTTTCTCTTTGAGCCATTTCTCACGAGCTTGTTCATAGTCAGCTTTTGTTACAACCTTATCTTGTAACTGAATATACTTGAAGTATACGTCTGAGCCCTTATCTCCAGATTGGCTGTATGATGCTGTGAATGGTACAACACGAGAAATGAATGGTGCAGCACCACTTGATGACATAGCTGGCAAGAAGAGGGAGCTGTCTGTCAACCAAGCTTGAGCAGCCGCATATTTTTCATAACGCACATTCAAGTCATTGGTTTCTTTTGCAGCTTCATCAACTAACTTATCGTATTCCTTCAAACCAACTTGGGCAGCTGCTGCATTTGCTGGATCATCATAACCCATGTAAGTTTTTGTTTGTTCGCTGTTAGTTGTTTTCAAGATATCAAGGTAAGTTGATGGATCTTCATAGTCTGGGCTCCATCCAACTGCTCCTGAGAGATCCCAATCTTCTGCTGCAGCGTTTGCGGCATAGTATGTGATATTGTGCAACTCATCTTTAGAAATTTGTTGAATATCAATGACTACGTTTCCTTCACCAAGTACTGTTTCAACGGATTGTTTGAAGGATTGAATACGAGCAATAAGACCCTTATTTGTTTGGTCAACTGGAATATCCAAGTGGATAGGGAATTTCACACCTTCTGCTTCCAAAGCAGTCTTAGCTTTGGCAAATTCAGCTTTGGCTTTATCGGCGTTGAAGAGTCCATCTTGACCATCCGCAAAGTTAACATTCTTCCACTCATCACCGTAAGCAGCCATCTTTTCAGTTACCAAGTCACCGAAAGTTTTTTCACCTGCAGAGACAAAACCTGGTTTCACAAAGAGGTTACGAACTGCAAGAGGAGCACCTTCTTTACCATTAATTTGTGCTGAGTAAGAAGTACGCTCAAAGGCGAAGTTCAAAGCCTGACGGAAGTCCTTGTTAAGAAGGGCTTTCTTGGTAGAAGTCTTCTCTTCATCAGTTGTTTTAGAAGTGTATTTGTAACCTTGACGGTCAATATTCACACCCAAACCAGCAATACCAGGTCCTGATGGAGTGTAGTAGATATTGTCTTTGTATGTTTCTTCTACCTTAGAGTAGTTTGAACTTGTTGGGAAGAGACGAGCATAGCTATAGGCTCCACTTGTAAAGTTACGTTCAATTGACTCTTGGTCTGATCCATCATAGAAAGCAAGGGTTACTTTATCAATGTGAACATTATCTTTGTCCCAGTAATTTTCATTCTTAGCGAATTCAATAGAAGATTTAGCAGTCAAACCTTTCAGTAAGAACGGACCATTGTAAAGCAATGATGTAGGGTCAGTTGCTTTGGCAAAGTCAGCCCCTTTTGATTTTTCAAAATCTTCGTTCAATGGCCAGAAGATTGAGTAGGCTAGCTTAGAGTTCCAGTATGGTTCTGGTTTGTTCAAAGTGTATTCAAGGGTATAATCATCAACTGCTTTTACACCGACTGAAGCAAAATCTTTATTGTTTCCAGCTTTATAGTCAGCTAGACCTTTAACTGAATCTTCTGCTAGATAAAGTGCTTCAGACTTGTTATCAGTTGCGTGTTTCAAGCCATTTACAAAGTCTTTAGCTGTCACTTCAGCATACTCTTCGCCATCTGATGTCATCCATTTGACACCCTTACGAATCTTGTAGGTATAAGTCAAACCATCTTTTGAAACTGACCAGTCTTCTGCAACTGCAGGGACTAGGTTCCCATACTTGTCGTTTGTGAAAAGACCATCGATACCATTTGAAGTGGCAACCTTAGTACTTTGTTTCCCTGAAATGAGGTAATCCAAAGTTTCTGGGTCAGCTGAATAAATATAGCCATAATTTTTTGGCGCTGTAGAATCAGATGATTTTGAAGAACCACAAGCAGCTAAAACGCCAGTTGCTAATAGGGCAATTCCTGCTGCGACAAATACTCTACTTTTTTTCATATTGTTAACTCCTCTTTGAAAAATTTAGGCTTATTGGAAATTATAACATATATTTTTTAAAAAGTAAACGAATTTTCAGAATATTTAGGCGCATTTCCTCAAAAAACTTCTATTTGTCAAAATTCTTGCATTCTTTGTTTGTTTCTGCAAGAAATACTTTCTAGTCTGACCCTCTTTAGAATGGGATTTTTACAAGCTTTTTCTCACTTCTTCGATCATCATCTGTTTTCCTAAATTGGATTTTAGAATAAGAAACTATTGACGGGAAATGATTTTCAAGGTATAATAATAAACGTTGAGGCGGTATAGCCAAGTGGTAAGGCACGGCTCTGCAAAAGCTTGATCGTCGGTTCAAATCCGTCTACCGCCTTTCAGTACCTGAATTAACAGGAATTAACCAAATGAAAAGCTCGTAAAACCGGGCTTTTTTAGTATTCCTAATAAGTGGGGATAACTGAACCTACCATCTAGATTTACAAAAAGCAGTGACTCAAGTCACTGCTTTATTCTGTTTCTTCTTCAGGTTCTAGTTCTGTGATTTGAACTTTTACCTTGGTAACACGTCCATTTTTCACCTTATCATTGGTCAGGACGATTTGCTTGTTTTGACTGACCAGTTCATAACTGATTTTTTCAGTTGTTGGAATCGTACCAACACCCGTCAAATAATAACCGGCGATGGTATCCACATCATCGCTTTCTAGTTCGACACCAAAGTAGTTATTGAAGTCGTTAAGATTCATGGTTCCCTGTGCAATATAGGTGTCCTCACCGATTTGATGGACTTCGATTTCTGCTCGGTCTGTCTCATCGTCGATTTCTCCGACAATCTCCTCCAGCAGGTCTTCCAGTGTGACCAGTCCAGCCATACCACCGTATTCATCGAGCAAAATGGCCATTTGTCTTTGGGTATTTCGCAATTCTTTTAGCAAGTCATCCACAAAAATAGTTTCAGGAACAAAGAGTGGATCTTGTAAGATCTTCTTCCAGACAATGTTTTCAAAGCCATCTGCATAGGCAGCGTTTAGCAAACGCTTGGTATGAATCAAACCAATCACATTGTCCTTATCCCCATCATAAACAGGGATACGTGAGAAATTTTGCTTTAGAATACTTTGGATAATGGTTTGACTATCATCCTGAATATCCACCATAAAGGCATCCGTCCGAGGAACCATGACTTCTCTCGCCATCAGCTCATCTAGAGAGAAAATCCCTTGTAACATCTCGATTTCGTCTGCATCCAAAGTTTCCTCACTTTTGGTCAACATGTACTCAATTTCATCTCGAGTCATTTTTTCATCCGCATCATCAAAGGTCATTGGCGTTAAACGACTCAAGAGATTGGTTGAAGCAGATAACAACCAGACAAAGGGACTGACAATCTTCCCAAGCCCAATGATAATCGGAACAGAGCGAATGGCTAAGGCATCTTTTAGATTAAGGGCAATCCGTTTAGGATAGAGTTCACCAAAAACAATAGAGATGTAGGTCAAGAATGCCAAAGAGAGGAAACTTGCAATGGCATAAGCTGTTTCTCCATTCCCCATCCAAGAGGCAATTACTTGTCCAAGTGTATCTGCCAATTTTGCCCCTGACAAGATCGTGATCAAGGTGATACCGACTTGAATGGTTGATAAAAAGTGGTTAGGATTTTCAAGTACCTTTAACAAACGAATGTAACGTTTGTCTCCCTCTTCTGCCTTTTGCTCCACTCGGGAACGGTTTAGTGACACCATCGCCATTTCAGTGGCTGAGAAAAAAGCATTTAACAGGGTCAAGATAAATAACAATACAAACTGTAGCAACAAATTCTGACTGCTCGGGTCTTCCATAGTCCTTCTCCTAAAATAGTATCTTGTGTTCCATTATATCATAAAATCCCTCAGGATTCACATTATTTTTCATTTAAACAACAACTCCCCTGCCTCTAGAAGACAAAGGAGCTGTTTTTATAGTATCTATTGTTTCTAGTCCATCTCTGTTACTTGACCCGTTTGGTAATTAAGCTGGATTCCCTTTTGAACATTGGGGATTAGGACATTGAACTCCAATTCGCCATCTGAAGACTTGGCTTCGATTTGTGAAGCCGATGGAACTAGGTCCTCATTTGTTGCATAGTGGAGCGTCACCCGATAACGGACCCTCTTATTTTGGTCCAAGGCTTTTCTGACCAAACTCTCATAGTAGTTCTGACCTGTCGAATCTTCAGCCTGTGCTTGGTTTGCCCAAGCCGTCTGAACTGCAATATTCTTGGGATTGCTGGTAGAGGCATCAAAACCATCCAAACCACCTATCAAGGCATAGCCCAGCAGATGTCCTCTATCAACTGCATGTGTGTAGGCTCCCTTTAGATTCTTAACCTGATGCCATCCTGGTGGCGTCCAAGAGGTTGAGCCATTTCCAGTCTCTTCACGATTCTTATACTGCCGAGTCGCTTTGGATAAGATGGCATTGGCAACAGTTGGAACTGTTTCTTTTCCCACTGTCTTTGTTTTATTATCCGCATAGGGTTTGCTGGAAACCTTGGCATCTAGATTGGTTTTATTGCCATTGACAATGAAGGCCCCTGCTCCATTCCACTCGAGCCCCCCCTTGATTTGATTTTTGATTGACTCAGTTAAGACACTTTCAGCCAGCTCCTGACTGGGAGCTTCTGAAGCTTGTTTTTTCTGACTAACCTTGGTTCTAGGGGTGTTTGGCGCTGTCTGCATCTGCTTGATGTAGTAGCTTCCAGCAGCCAAGAGTAAGAATAGAAGTAACCCTATCAGAGCTTGTCTTGTTTTTTTGTCCATTTTTCTCCTTATATCTCTAGAAAAAGACTGGCCTCCCAGTCTAATTTCCTGTAAATTTACTAATCAATTCTTGCCATTTCGCTGGAGACAAAATCGCCCATGGATCCTGTCCCTTTCCTAGAATCCCGTAGCCAATCATCAAGCCGATTCCTAAGGCAAGGAATCCCAGCAAGAGTACAATAAAAATCAACAGTAAGCGACGGAGTACATAACGTATATTTTTATTCTTCTTCATCATTTGCCTCAATCCGCTGAATCTTCGCTCCTAGCTGAGCCAACTTCTCATGGAAGCGGTAGTAACCTCTGTCAAGGTGGACTAATTTACCAACAACTGTCTCTCCTTGCGCTACCAGACCTGTCAGAATCAAGGCCGCACTAGCACGAAGGTCCGTTGATAGAACTTCTGCCCCCTGTAAAGCCTGTCCCCCAACAATACGAGCTGTGTCACGGATAATCTCTGAGTGCAAGCCCATACGGCGCATTTCCTCCAAGTGTTGGAAGCGATTCTCAAACACCGTTTCCACCATGGTGGATTCCCCTTTTGCGACTGTCATAAGAGCTGTAAATTGCGCCTGCATATCTGTTGGGAATCCTGGATGTGGTAAGGTTTTTACATGAACAGCCTTGAGATTTTCAAGTTGAGAACGAATACGAATGCCTTCTGATTCCTCTGTCACTTCAACGCCCATTTCAAGGAGTTTTGAAATCAAGGGGCGATTGTGTTCCCAGACTGCATCGCGAACGAGGACATCTCCGCCAGTCATAGCTGCAGCCACCATAAAGGTTCCGGCTTCGATACGGTCCTGTACCACATTGTGGGTCGTACCATGGAGTTCCTCAACACCAGTCACTGTGATGGTTTCGGTACCAGCTCCCTTGACCTTGGCTCCCATTTCATTAAGGAGAATAGCAAGGTCAACAATTTCCGGCTCACGCGCAGCATTTTCGATGACCGTCACACCATCAGCTAGAGTCGCTGCCATCATCAGGTTTTGTGTTGCGCCAACACTTGGGAAGTCCATGTAGATATGAGCACCATGCAGGCGTTCTGCCTTGGCTTCGATGTAACCAGCTGTCTGGGTAATCTTTGCCCCCATAGCTTCCAAACCTTTGAGGTGGAGGTCGATTGGACGACTCCCGATGGTACATCCCCCTGGCATAGAAACTTTGGCATGGCCTACACGAGCAAGGATTGGTCCCAAGACAACGATGGATGCCCGCATCTTGCTGACATACTTGTATGGAGCTTCCTCCGTGATATCACCAGTCGCATCAACCTCGACAACATGAGCTTCCTCATCAAAGTCCACCTTGGCATTCAGACCTCGAACCACTTGATTCATGGTGAAAACATCTGACAAGATTGGGACGTTCTGCAAGACTGTCTTACCCTTGCTTGCTAGAATTGTCGCTGCCAACAAGGGCAAGACTGCATTCTTTGCTCCCTCGATCGTCACACTCCCGACCAGACGATTATCTCCGCCTTGAACCACAATTTTTTCCATAGTTGTTTCCTTTACTTTTGATTTTATAATAGTCCTCTAAGTGCTTCTTGCCACAGTTGGTACAAACCGATAAAGAATGAACTCAAGATGTAGCCCATCACAATACTAAAGAAACCTACCAACAAACGAACTTTTTTTGTGTTAGTAGCGGTCACTTTTAAAACCTTTTCCCATCTCACAAGATCCTTCAAAAGGTAAAAACTCAAATAAATAAAGAGTATATGACTACTTAGAGTGAATAATAATTGAACCATTTGACTATTATACCATCTTATCCGCTTGCGCGCTAGTTTTCAATTTTTCTACGAATTAGGGATTGTTTTTAAGGTAATCAATCGCATCCTGCAAGGTCTTAACGGGAACGATTTTCATCTCTGTTTTGATCGTTTTAGCAGCTTCTAGGGCTGTTTCATAGTTGCTTTTCGCATTGGGATCTGCTTTTTTTGCTTCCTCAGTGACTGGATTGTCAGGAGCAAAAAAGATGTTAGCTCCCTGACGAGAGGCTGCAACCACTTTTTTGTCAATTCCACCGATGTCTCCAACATTTCCATCGCGATCAATGGTTCCCGTTCCCGCAACGACGCGGCCATTACGAAGTCCTGGATCTGCTATCTGGGTGTAAATAGCTAGACTAAACATAAGACCAGCACTTGGTCCCCCGATACCAGCTGTGGAGAAGCGAATTGGAACGTCACTGGTCACTTCTGTACGGTCAATCAAGCCAATCCCAATCCCGTTTTTTCCGTTTTCGAGAGTGATAATTTTACCTTCTGCAGACTTGACTTTTCCGTCTTCTTCATAGGTTACCTTGACCGTGTCCCCTAATTGTTGAGAGTTGACATAGTCGACCAAGTCTTTTGAACTATCAAATGTTTTGTCATTAACAGCCGTCACGGTATCTGCGATGTTCAGAATGTCCTTAAAAGTTGAATTGTCCGTCACCGTCAAGACATAAACTCCCAGATACTTGAGTTCGATATCCTTTCCAGCCGTCTTCAAACCTTGATACTTGGCCATATTTTGAGAAGTTTGCATGTAGAATTGATTGATCCGCATAAATTCTGCATCAGTAGAGCCACCCGTAGTCTCCTTGGCACTTCTAATATCTGTGAAAGGTGTTAACCAAGCATAGACAAGATGCGACAGGGTTGCGTGTCGAATGCCGACTGTTACAAACTGGTAAGCTCCTGCTTCTGTGTCTTCTGTTTCATTGACTTTCAAAACGCGACGAATATCTTCCGCTCCACCTGGAACTTCTATGTAGTAAGGTAAAGGTACTACAAAGGCTAAAAAAGTCAATACTAGTGCTAGGATGACATATAAGGGCCATCTAGTTTTTTTCTTCATGTTCTAATTCCTCCACAACACTGTTTGGGACATATTGCTGAATCTCCTGACCAAACTTCAGAAGTTCTCTCACGGCCGAAGAGCTAATATAAAGATTCTCTGGGCGACTATATAGGTAAATGGTTTCGATTTCTGAAGCCAGTTGATGATTGTAGTAGTCAAAACTAGCCTCATATTGCAAGTCTATAGCATTTCGCAAGCCACGGACAAGAGTTTTGGCTCCCAGTCTCCTTGCAACTTCGACTACCAATTCATCATGAGAAGCCAGCACCTTTACATTACCTAAATGTGCTACGGCTTTTTCAACTGCTCGTTTGCGATTTTCAACGGGGAGAAAGCCTTGTTTGTGGGGATTGTAGAACACCCCGACATAAAGCTTATCAAAGAGTTTGCTGGCGCGTTCAATGATATCCAGATGTCCATTTGTCATCGGATCAAATGATCCTGTAAATAATCCAATTTTATCTGACATAAACTGTCACCTTACTAATCCCATATATTTTTTCCTTCCAGATGCCTAAGCAGGCGATTTCTTCTGGGAGTTCTACAGACTTATCGGTTTCGCAGACAACCATGACCTCTTGGGAGAAAAGGTTTCTTTCTGCCATTTTTTCGATATCTGCAACGATTTGTTCCTTGGCATAGGGAGGGTCTAAAAAGACCAGATCAAATGTCCCTCCGACTTGCTCTAGAGCACGATCAGCTTCCATTTTTACGAGCTGAAATTTAGAAACTTCCTTGGTCATTTGGATATTTTCAGCGATGATAGCTTGCGCCTTTCGATCCCGTTCCACTAAGACAGCATAGGACATCCCACGCGAGACTGCCTCAATGGATAAACCACCACTGCCAGCATAGAGATCCAAGACACGACCACCCTCAAAATAGGGACCTATCATGTTAAAGATAGCTCCACGCACCTTATCCGATGTCGGCCTCGTCGTCTTGCCTTCTAGCGTCTTGAGGGGTCGCCCCCCGTAGATTCCTGATACGATTTTCATACCGTTTATTATACCAAATTATAGGCAAAAAGAGAAAGAAAACCGAACCTTGCGGTTCGATTCTCTACAAAATATTTTCGTACGTATCGCGAACTTCTTGAGGCCAAACACTGGTCTGGACCTCTCCGATGTGTTTCTTACGAAGAAGGAACATGGCCATCCGAGACTGTCCAATCCCCCCACCGATTGTCAATGGAAAAAGACCGTTGAGCAGTGCCTTATGCCATTCCAACTCCAGACGATCTTCGTCTCCTGTAAGAGCCACTTGGCGACGAAGGGTATCTTCATCTACCCGAATCCCCATTGAGGAAAGCTCAAAGGCACAGCCAAGAGATTCGTTCCAAACTAGAATATCCCCATTTAACCCTTTGTAGCCATTTTCAGACTCTGTTGTCCAGTCATCGTAGTCAGGTGCACGGCCATCATGAGGCTTGCCATCAGGCAACTCGCCACCGATACCAATCAAGAAGACTGCACCAAACTCTTTACAGATCGCATTTTCACGCTCTTTCGGTGTTAGATCTGGATAGCGTTCCACCAACTCTTCTGTATGGATAAAGGTGATTTGTTTTGGCAAGATGGATTCGATATCGTAGCGTGCTTCTACGGCTAGCTCTGTCAGACGGATAGCCTTGTAAATCTTCTCAACGGTTTCTTTGAGATAGGCGATATTGCGTTGACCATTTGGGATAACCTTCTCCCAGTCCCACTGGTCCACATAAACTGAGTGGGTCGCATCAAGCGAATCTTCGTCCGGACGAAGGGCTTTCATGTGAACAAACAGACCTTCACCTTCACCGAAACCAAAACGAGCCAAGGTATGGCGTTTCCATTTGGCAAGTGAGTGAACGACTTCATAGGTTTCATCTGGAATCTGCAAGACCTTGACGGATACTGGATTTTCGACACCTGACAGGTTGTCCTGCATCCCATCCCCGACCTTGCTCAAAATAGGACCTTGAACTTCAACAACTTCTAACTTATCTTTCAAATACTGGGTAAAAGTGTTCTTCACAAAGGAAATTTCTTCTTGTTGATGAATAAAACTTTTCTTCATAAACAGCTCCTCAAAAATTAGTTAAAAGCATTATACACCTATTTCCAAGAAAAGAAAAGAGTAAATAAGAAAAAGTCAGTGCTCTTTTGAACACTGACTCTGTCATTCATTAATCGTTTCGACCAAAGATTCGTAAGATGCTAAGGAAGAGGTTGATAAAGTCTAGATAGATGCTGAGCGCCATTGAGATGACCCATCCTGTCGCTACTTGCCCTCGTGACTGCTCATAAACATAGCGAATCTTTTGGTTGTCCCAAGCAATCAAACCTGAGAAAACCAAGACCATGGCAATACTAATCATGTAGTCAAAGAAGCTATTGGCTAAAAATAGATTCACAACCATAGCAATGATGAGACCAACAAGCGCCGCCATCAAAGCTCGGCCCATTCCACTCAAATCTTTCTTAGTGAAAATTCCGATTGCCGCCATGATAAAGAAGAGAAGGGCACTGGATACAAAGGCTGATAAGACGGTCCCAGGTGTATAGAAGGCTACGACAAAGCTGAGCGTAAAGCCATTTAAAACAGAATAAACTAAAAATACTGGGAGAGCTGCTGGGCTATTTTTGGCAGCCATACTACTTGCAACAAAGACCAGAGCAAGTTCTGCAAAAGTTGCAATCATCAACCAGAGACGGCCATGCATTAAAAAGTAGACCAATTGGGACTGAAAGACTGTCAACATCAAAGCTGACACGAGAGCCGATAGACCTATTCCAAGTCCCACAAAGGCGTAAACCTTAGCGTAAAATTGATTGAGACCTGAACGTTCTTGAATAATCGTTTGATTCATTCTGATTCTCCTTTTTCTATAAATATGTCTTGATTATAACAAAGATTTTATAAATTAGCTGAAATAAAACATCAAAATGCCTGCTGCAACTGCCACGTTGAGACTTTCCGCTCGACCTTTCATGCCTATATGAATCAGCTGGTCAGCACTCTCAGCCATGATATGACTAATCCCCTGTCCTTCATTTCCCATAACTAAAGCAAAGTTTTCTAAGGGAGAAAGCTCACGATAATCCTTTGAATCTCTCGATAAGGTCGTTGCCAGAATAGGCAAATTGCTCTTCTTTGCCTCCTCTACAAAGGTGGCAAGAGGCATACGATAGATAGGCAAGTGAAAATGACTTCCTTGCATGGAACGCAGGGTCTTGAGACTGTAGATATCTGCTGACTTGTCTGAAACAATAACCCCTGTAAAACCTGCAGCATCCGCCGTTCGAATCATGGTACCCACATTGCCAGGATCTTGGACATCTTCTAAAAATAGAAACTTACCCTGATGGAGATCAGGCAGTCCCACTTCCTCTTTTTGAATCACTGCAATAATCCCTTGAGGAGTTTGCGTATCTGCCAAATCCCGCAAAATCTCCTCTGAAACCCAGATAGTTTGAGGAAAAGCAGCTAGCTGATCTCGGTAACTTTCTAGGGCAAAGACCTTTTCAATCGTCACTCCTGCTTGAACAGCTTCTTCAAACAAGTGCCAGCCCTCAATCAAATAAGCAGACTTTCGATATTTTTTTTGATGTAATTTCTTGGCATTTTTTACCACAGAATTGGCTTTTGAGGTTATAATAGTCATAGAAATATTATAACACAATCAAAGGGGTTTGGTATGCAAAAGGTTAGAATGATTGCCCAAGGCAGGGTGCAGGGTGTTGGTTTTCGCTGGGGTGTTGTTACTTTAGCTCTTGAAATCGGTGGCATCACTGGTCGTGTCTGGAATAACGACGATGGCACAGTGGAAATTCTTGCTCAGGCAGACTCCTCTGCCACTATGGCAAAATTTATCCAAGAAATCCGAAAAGGTCCTACACCTTTTTCAAAAGTTACCTATCTAGATGTACAAATGAGCAACTTTTCATCCTATTCGGACTTCAAAGTCGCAAATTAGGTCTCTAGAACTATTGTATATTTTACAAAAAAACAGTAGAATAGAAAGGTATAATTTTTAAAGAAGGAATGAAAACATTGAAATCTATTAAACGTTTTGCCCTCTCTGCTATGGGAGTGGCTATGCTACTCGTCTTGACAGGCTGTGTCCAAGTAGACAAAGCAACAGGTAAGCCAATTGGTCCCGTTTGGGATTTCTTGGGTGCTCCGATGGGAGAAGCTATCAAGTACTTCGCTACTGATAAAGGTCTAGGCTTTGGTGTGGCTATCATTATCGTAACCATAATCGTGCGCTTGATTATCTTGCCACTTGGTATCTACCAATCATGGAAGGCAACACTTCACTCTGAAAAGATGAATGCTCTCAAACACGTCCTTGAACCACATCAAACACGCCTTAAAGAGGCAACAACTCAGGAAGAAAAACTTGAGGCTCAACAAGCTCTTTTTGCTGCTCAGAAAGAACACGGTATTAGCATGTTAGGTGGTGTAGGATGCTTCCCTATCCTCATTCAAATGCCATTCTTCTCTGCTATATACTTTGCAGCCCAGCACACTGAAGGGGTAGCTAGCTCTACCTTCTTGGGTATCGATCTTGGTTCACCAAGTATGATCCTCGTAGCCTTTGCTGGTGTCCTCTACTACCTCCAATCACTCCTCTCGCTTCATGGCGTAGAAGATGAGATGCAAAGAGAACAGCTCAAGAAAATGATCTACATGAGCCCACTCATGATTGTGGTCTTCTCCCTCTTCTCACCAGCCAGTGTGACGCTTTACTGGGTTGTCGGTGGTTTCATGATGATTCTCCAACAGTTCATCGTTAACTATGTTGTTCGTCCAAAACTTCGCAAAAAAGTTCGTGAAGAATTTGCCAAAAACCCACCAAAAGCAAGTTCGTTTTCAACTGGAGGCGGAGGCGGACGCAAAGATGTCACTCCAAACCAAGCAACTGCGATCATGACCAATAAGAAACATAAAAAACGCAATGCTGGAAAACAACATTCTAGAAAATAAGAAAAAAGCTTAGCTGAAAGGCTAGGCTTTTTATGCATCACAAAAGCCCGATGTCTCCATCAGGCTTCTTTTTTATCCATGAACACGTTTCATGTAGTCTTGGTAACTTTCTGTATCCATCAATTCCTTGGCATTCTTGACACGGTCTGCTGTTGGAGGTTTGACCCCTTCAAGCGAATAAGGAATTCCAAGTTCACGCCACTTGAACTCACCCATCGTGTGATAAGGCAAGATTTCAAACTTGTCAACATTTTTGAGGGTTTTGACGAATTTACCAAGTTCGATCAAGTCGTCATCTCTGTCTGTCAATCCCGGAACCAGCACATGGCGAATCCAAACAGGCTTCCCGATATCTGATAGGTACTGGGCACAGGCCAAGATGTTTTTATTGGTTTGACTTGTGACAATCTTATGCTGTTCTTCGTTGATTTCCTTGATATCCAAGAGAACCAAGTCTGTCACCGCCATGAGTTTATTAAACTTTTCGAGATAACGTGGTTTATTACGGAACGGAAGGGCACAGGTATCCAAGGTACAGTGGATTCCTTTTTCCTTGGCTTTGGTAAAGAGGGCAATTAGGAAATCAATCTGTAAGAGGGCTTCTCCACCACTAACAGTGATTCCTCCCTTGTCTCCCCAGAATCCACGGTAGCGAAGGGCTTCTGACAAAACATCGTCTACTGTCCGTTCGCGTGATTTATTGGTCTCCATCGCCCATGTATCGGGGTTATGACAGTACTGGCAACGCATGTGACAGCCCTGCAAAAAGACAATAAACCGAATCCCAGGGCCATCTACCGCCCCAAAACTCTCTGTCGAATGCACCATTCCTGTCACTTGTCCATAGTCAATTGTTTCTTCAGACATATCGTCACCTTCCTTGAAACCGTTTTATAGTTTTATTATATCACGAGTAAGGTGAAAAACAAGGTTTTTTTGTCTATTTTTTAGAAAGCAATCTGTTTTTCACTTTCATTTTCAATTTCTTTTACTGATCCGATTCAAAATCAAAACCATACAAGGTTGCAAAATAGTCCTCAGGGCACTCTGCACGGCGGATTTGGCGGGCTTTTCCTTCTTCGGTATAGAGAATTTCTGCCGAGCGTAGTTTGGCATTGTACTGGTAACCCATGGAGAATCCATGTGCACCTGTATCATGAATCACCAGTAAATCACCGATTTCTGTATGAGGTAGTTCGCGGTTCACTGCAAATTTATCATTGTTTTCACAGAGTGAACCGACCACGTCTACCACCTCAACAGGTTCATCTGGATGGGTCAGATTGGTGATATGGTGGTAGGCTCCATACATGGCTGGGCGCATGAGGTTGACTGCTGATGCATCCACGCCCAGATAGGTACGATAGGTTTTTTTCTTATGAGTGACTCTTGTGACCAAAGCTCCGTGAGGGGCCAACATAAAGCGACCCAATTCGGTGAAAATCTTAACCTGACCAAGTCCTGCAGGTGTAAGAACTTCTTCATAAACCTTACGCACTCCCTCACCAATCACAGCAATGTCATTTGGCTCCTGCTCAGGACGATAATTGACTCCGATTCCGCCGGAAAGATTGATAAAGTCTAGTGAAATGCCCAACTTTTCCTTGATTTCAACGGCTAATTCAAAAAGCTGACGCGCCAACTCTGGGTAGTAGAGATGGGTCACGGTATTGGATGCTAGGAAAGAGTGAACCCCAAAAGTCTTGGCTCCTTTTTCCTTCAAACTCGCAAAGGCTTCAAAAAGCTGGTCCTTGGTCATCCCAAACTTGGCTTCTCCAGGATTGTCCATGATGTCTGTTCCTAGCTCAAAAACTCCTCCAGGATTGTAACGACAAGAGATGATTTCTGGAATACCTGCTGCTCGCTCCAGATGTTCAATATCTTCAAAGGCATCCAAGTTAATGGTCGCACCTAATTCACGCGCATAGGCATATTCCTTGTCAGGCGTGTTGTTAGAAGAGAACATGATTTCAGAACCCGGAAAATCCAGTTTATGGCTCATCAAGAGCTCTACATAACTAGAACAGTCCACACCGCAACCTTCCTCTTGGAGGATTTTCAAGATGGCTGGGGTTGGAGTAGCCTTAACTGCAAAATATTCTTTGAATCCCTTATTCCAAGCAAAGGCCTGGTTGACTGCTCGCGCTTTCTCGCGAATCCCCTTCTCATCATACAAGTGAAAAGGAGTCGGGAACTCTGCAACAATTGTTTCTAAATCTTCACGGCTGATAAATGGTGTTTTCATAAGCATCCTTCTATTCTGTTTGCAAAGAAAGGCTGGGACAATCGTTCCAACCTTTAGTTCTATCTCTTATTTGTCTTCGTCAAAGATATTTCCAATCTCAACATCGATGGATTGGTTCTTAACATCAATATTGGTTACTTTCAAGAGTGACTTGTAATCAAACTGCTTTTCACGTTCTTCTTGGGCATTGTCTGCAAAGACTGCGACACCAGCTAGTTCAGAGTCAAACTCACGCAAGAGACTAATCATCCCGTTGACCGTTCCGCCACCTTTCAAGAAGTCATCCACAATCAAGACACGACTTCCTGCCTTGAGACTGCGTTTTGAAAGGAACATTTTCTCAATACGGTCACCGCTGGAACCTGAAACATAGTTGACGCTGACCGTTGAACCTTCGGTAATTTTCAAGTCACGGCGCACAATGACAAATGGAACATTGAGGACATTGGCAACTGCATTTGCAAGTGGCACACCTTTTGTTGCTACTGTCATAACGGCATCGATTTTTTGGTCCATAAAGCTCTTGGCAATGATGCGCCCAATATTTTTCAAAATGGCAGGTGTACTGAGCAAATCAGACAGGTAGATATAACCACCTGGCAAGATACGGTCGCTTTCTGAAAGTTTGTCACGCAAGTCTGCGATCATTTCTTTGGCTTCATGACTCGAGATTGATGGTGTAAAGATAACGCCACCACCTGCTCCAGTCACAGTCTGAATATGACCGATTTCGATTTCCTCAAAGGCACGCTTGATAATCACGATGTCCTCTGAAATCGATGATTTAGCAGATTCGTACTTTTCTGCAAAGGTGTTGAGACTGGTTAGTTTGTATGGATTATTAATCAAATAGTTGGAAATGACAACCATCCGATCACTTCTTCTTAATTTCATTTTTATTTACCATTCCATTTAATTTTGATATTTTATCCATTATACCACATTCACATAAAAAAACGAACATTATTGCGTAAAAAATGCTCGTTTTTCTTAAATTATTAATCTAAATCTGGTTTATAGAAGGAACGATTGTCCATAGCGAAGATTTTGTTGGTCATTTCTCCTTTATCCACCAAAGCAAGAGCTGTTGACATCATCATCATGCTGGCATCTAGATTGTCAATCATATGAATAATCTCTGCCTCCATAATGCGTGGACGGACTGGACTACCATACTCCAGCAAGCCATGGTGACTAAGGATGACATGGCGCAGTAGCACCACTTCTTCTCTAGTATCATCGATGCCCAGTTCCATAACTGTCTTGGTAATTTCGCTATCGATGAGGGCGATATGACCGATGAGATTGCCTCGCACTGTGTACTCCGTCTGATCAGGACCGCTGAGTTCTAGAACCTTGGCCAAGTCGTGCAACATAATCCCGGCATAGAGGAGGTTCTTATTGAGCTGAGGATAGATATCGCTAATGGCATCTGCCAAGCGCACCATGGTTGCTGTATGATAGGCCAAACCCGTTTCAAAAGCATGGTGGTTGGTCTTGGCAGCTGGATAGGAGTAGAATTCCTTATCATACTTGGTGTAGAGACTACGAACGATACGCTGCCAGACAGGATTTTCAATCTTGAAAATCATTTGCGACATGTAGTCACGAATCTCCTTGACATCGACTGGTGACTTGACCTTGAAGTCAGCTGGATCATTGGGTTCCCCAGGCTGAGGCAAGCGAAGCGTGATTTGATTGACTTGAGGAGTGTTGTTATAAACTTCTCGACGTCCCTGCATGTGGACTACTTTCCCTGCGGTAAAGGCCTCGACGTTATGAGGTTGGGCATCCCAGAGTTTCCCTTCAATCTCGCCACTATCGTCTTGGAAGGTAAAGGCTAGGTAGTTTTTCCCAGCACGCGTCTGTCTTAGGTCAGCTGACTTAATCAGGTAAAAACCTTCAAACAGCTCATCTTTTTTCATGTGACTAATCTTCATATTCTTCCTCATCTTCTTGGAAATGGAGTAGATCAAGCGCAGGCTCACCTTCTGATAACTCAATGTGACGGAGCGTCCGCTCGATAGCTGTAGTACGACGGTTTAATAATTCATCAATATTGCCAGAGGCATGTTGGAGATGCTTTTGCGCCTTGACCAGAATGCCTCCGAACTTGCCAAACTCGGTCTTGACACTAGCTAGGGTCTTGCTGATATGGTCGGCACTCTTTTGGATATTGAGAGTTTTGAAGCCAACTGATAGGGAATTAAGCAGGGCTGATAGGGTACTTGGACCCGCGACAATAATCTGCTCCTCCCGTCTCAAATCATCAAAGAAGACCGGATTGCGAACAATCTCTGAGTAAAGTCCTTCTGTCGGAACAAACAAAACCCCAAAATTAGTCGTCCGAGGCGGCGCTATGTACTTGCTCTTGATATCCTTGGCGAAACGCTTAACACTTGCTAGGAGAGATTTACGACAACGTTCAATCTCGTCCTTGTCACCTGCTTCATAGGCTTCTTCTAGGCGGTAATAATCTGCCAGTGGAAACTTGGAGTCAATCGGTAAGTAGACATATTCCTGGTCGCCTTGGCCAGGTAACTTGATGGCGTACTCTACTCGCTCGCTGGAGTTTTCAACCGTTGCAAATTCTCGTTCGTACTGGGCAGGAGTCATGATGTCTTCGATGATTTGCCCCAGTTGCAACTCTCCCAGAATCCCTCGCGTCTTGGTCCCAGAGAGAACCTTGTTGAGGGCACCAACATCGCGGGCAACTGTCTGCATCTCTCCAAGACCACGATTGACAGACTCCAGTTGTTTGGAAACTGTCTCGAAGGAAGCCTGCAAGCGCGTCTGCAAGGTCTTTTCTAACTTTTCCTCGACAGTTTGACGTATTTGTTCCAAACGTTGCTCATTGGACTCCTGCAGGGCTTGGAGACGTTGGTCGGTCTTATCTCTGGTTTGAAGGAGATTCTCGTTCATCTCCTGTCTAACTTGAGTCAGACCTTGGTGCAACTCCATTCGCACTTCTTGCAAACGGTCGCTGACGGCCACTTCCAAGTCTTTTTGATCTAGCTGACTGGCTTGCCTAGCTTGTTCAAAGCGATAATCCAGTTGGTCTGAAAGATTGTCTGCCTGATCCTCCAAGCTCTTGGCTAGGTACTTGTCTTGCTTATCCTGCCTTTGCCAAATCAGAAAGAGTCCAGCTAGGTTAGCAATTAATAATAGTAGTAATACAGTCTCCATCCTACCTCCTGTCCTTACTATGCAGCACGACGACATAGCCATCTGGGCAAGTTACCGAAACTTCCCTATCTATATATTCGTTAGAAGCGTACACTTTTTTAAAGAAAAAATTTTCCTCTGTCAATTCGTACTTGGCTCCGATAATGGTCAGCTGGCTATCCCGAACTGGCATAAAGGCTAGATAATCGTAGTCTAAACGGGGCTCTAGCTGACTGGTCCCTTCCGGACAATAGGCAATCACATTTTGCCCATCCTCAATCGCTATCTGGCGCATATAGGGTGCCAACTTGGGATTGCTAGGCAGAAAGACATTGGCCAGCATGTGGTCGATCCGACCACCAAGAGCACCGAAAATAGTCACCTGAGCCTGGGGATTTTGCTCAAAGATGGTTAAAAGAGCCAATTCCAGATCCGTATCATCCTTTTCTGGCTGGGCTTGAACAAAATGTTGGGCACGTTTTTGAATCAACTGACGTTCGTCTGCAGTCACCGAATCAAAATCCCCAACTGCTATAGTGAGAGGCAGGTCTTCTTCCAAGACCCAGAGCGAACCACGATCCACACCAACAAAGCTATCAAAATTCGTCCGATAATGACCGCGATCTCCGCCGGCAAAAACAGCCACCCTAGTCCAGCTGTTTTCTGAGAGTTTGCACTCGTTCATTGACATCTCCCTTAAAGACATAGGATCCTGCTACAAAAACGGTTGCTCCAGCTTCTTTAGCTTGAGCAATGGTCTGGTCATCAATCCCACCATCAACTTCAATCTCAAAGCTCAAACCTTTTTCCTGACGAAGGGCAACCAACTCACGAATCTTATCCATGGTTTCAGGCAGAAAAGCTTGTCCGCCAAATCCAGGGTTAACTGTCATGACTAATACTTGGTCAACTAAGTGTAGCACATGCTTAATCGCCTCAACAGGTGTACCAGGGTTAATGACGACCGAAGGTTTGACACCAAGAGAACGAATTTTTTGAAGAGCTCCATGGATATGAGGTGTTGCTTCGACATGGATGCTGATGATATCTGCCCCTGCACGCGCAAAATCTTCTAGATGATGCTCAGGATTAGCTACCATCAAGTGGCAGTCAAAGACCATCTTACTATGTGGACGAAGAGCTTCGACCACACCTGCACCAAAACTGATTTGCGGTACAAAGTGACCATCCATGATATCGATATGGGCATATTCTGCACCAGTTGCTTCTAGGCGTTTGATTTCACGTTCAAAGTTGGCATAATCTGCTGCCAGAATTGACGGAGCAATCTTGTATTGAGACATAGGTTTCTCCTTATTTTGGAATTTTTTTACTGACTTTTTTATAGGTTTCTCTGCGATTTTCAATTTCACTGAGAAATTGCAGGTAGTTGTCAAAACGGAAGGTTGCAATAGCGCCTTCTTCTACAGCCGGCTTAACCGCACAGGACGGTTCATGGGTATGGGTACAAATACGGAATTTACAGTCTCGACTGACACTGGCAATCTCTGGAAAGGCCTGATTGAGGTCTTCAGCCGTTGACACTTCATAATCCAGTGATGAAAATCCTGGCGTGTCCGCGATTTTACCCCCATTGAGATTGTAAAAACTAACAGCTCGAGTGGTATGGCGACCACGACCTAGACTGTCTGAGATCTCTCCTGTTTCAAGATTGAGATCTGGTGCGATTTTATTGAGGAGGGTTGATTTTCCAACACCAGTCTGCCCCATAAAGACCGTCACTTTCCCTGTCAACAGAGGTAAGAGCTCTTCCTTACTGGTCACAAAGTCATAACCAATGGCACGATAGGTTTGTTGGTAAAAACTTAATTCTTCCCTATCTTCCAGCAAATCCATTTTGGAAATATAGACGATGGGATGGATGCCCTTGTGTTCCAAAAGAACCAAGAAACGATCCAACAAGTTGCTGTTGAAGTCCGGTTCCTTGACGGACATGATCACCACAGCTTGGTCAATATTGACAATAGGCGGACGGACCAGACTATTTTCCCGTTCGTGAATTTTGAGGATATAACCTTCGGAATTTTCCTCTGCAGAAAAATCTACCCAATCCCCAACATAGGGTGTATGACCTTTTTTACGGAAATTCCCACGCGCGCGTGTTTGATAAACCTGACCGTCACTCTCCACATAATAGAAGCCCGCCAAAGCTTTAATGATTTGTCCCTGCATCTTAGAGTCCTTGTCCTTTGAGCGCATCTGCTAAACTAGCAAATTCTTCCAAGCTTAGTGCTTCCCCACGTACACTTGGTGACAAACCTGCTTGATCCAAAGCCTTGGTCAGCTTATCCTTGACTTCATCAGTTTTCCCAAAGTAGCCTGTTAAGTTGTTCCACAAGGTCTTGCGACGATGAGTGAAACTAGCCTTGGAAACCTTAAAGAAGAAGTTCTCATCCTCTACCGCAACCGCTGGCTCTGGACGACGCACCATTTTCAGGATAGCCGAGTCAACATTTGGTGCTGGCACAAAGACCGTACGAGGCACGATAAAGGCAACCTTGGCTGTCATGTAATACTGGACAGCGATCGACAAACTACCATAAGCCTTGGTATTTGGCTGTGCTGAGATGCGATCTGCCACTTCTTTCTGCATCATGACGACAAACTCACTAAAAGGAATGCCACTTTCAATCAAGTGCATGAGAATAGGCGTTGTGATATAGTAAGGCAAGTTAGCTACCACCTTAATTGGCAATTCTGGATTTTTGAAATTCTGGATATGTTGCGCCAAATCAACCTTGAGAATGTCCTCGTTGACTACGGTAACATTGTCAAAATCACGCAAGGTATCTGCCAAAATCGGTACCAAACGGTGATCAATCTCAAAGGCCATAACCTCTGCCGCACGCTCAGCCAAAAACTCCGTCAAAGCACCAATTCCTGGCCCAATTTCAATGACATTAACCTGATCGTCAATTTCAGCTGTATCCACGATCTTTTGAAGAATATTGGTATCCGTCAGGAAATTTTGCCCGAAGGACTTTTTAAAGGTAAAACCGTGACGCTCCAGCACTGCCTTAGTCACGCTATAATCTGCAATTCTCATTTATTCTCTTTTCTAATATAGTATGCTTCCGGGGTATAATGATAGAGCAAAACAAATAAGGGAATCTCAGTAATTCCTTCCAGCATTTCTTTTAAGACCGCATCTGGATGAATAATCTCTCGTGTTTTGGTGAAATAAACACCTTGTTCCCCATTTCGATTACGGAGTTCCCAAGCGACATTGTTTCCTTGAACAGACGGCAAATAACGTTCCTTTTCTAGAAAGTCAAAAAATTCGTTCACCGTCATATCTTCAGGAATCTCAAATTCTGTCTCATGAGGCAATACATCGTCCCCCATACATACAGAATCTCTATTAACTCGAATTTTCATTTCGCACTGTCCTTATAAGTTTCTATTTTAACGCTATCAAAATAAATCTAAGTACCTCTATTGTAACACATTCCCTTTGTATTTTTGGACTATCTGGTTATTGTTATTACTTTTCAGGACTCTCCAAACAGATTTCGATATCTAAATTTCTTTCCACTATTGAAGTAAGCATAAAATTTATTTTTCTAATTCTTTATAGATTGTCTCTTGAAAAGGTCAGTTGTTCAAGTAAGGAATAGAGTTTTGCTTGCTCCGCTTCTTCATAAGCAAATCTATTTGCTTTTACTTCCCTACATTTCTCGTCATACAAAAACCCGTCATATCCATCTTCTGTAGATAAGGCTGTATAGACTTTGGCCATTTCTTCAGGGCTAATTGAAAATCTTGACTTGATTTTATACAAATTTTTCATAAAAGCGCTGAGGTGATCATAGCGGCGCATATCAACTTTGACATTGGTCACACGGATTGCCTGAATTTTGATACCTTTCCAATGTTTCCGCATATAATGCGACAGCATCAACAAGGCCAGTTTATTCTGATAATAGGTCTTGGCAGGACTATAATGTTTTTGACCAGCTAAATTTTCAAAATCAAGCTTCATGAAAGGATAAAGCATCAGCCCTTGGGAAGAGATATTAATAATCCGACCACTTTTTGACTTTTCCAACAAACCTTTCAACAAGATAGAAAGCAAGAAAGGGGCGACAACATTGGTCGCAAATTGCTTTTCTAATCCCTCCCTAGTCAGGATGGGCTTTTTGACTGACAAATCAAAATCAGCCGCATTGTTCATTAAAACATCTAAAGTCTCTTCTTTTTGGATATACTGTTCTACCGCTTTCCTGACACTCTTCACATCAGATAGATCAACCAATATATAATCTACATGTGGGTTTCCTGTTTGTTGACGGATTTTCTCACAGGCTTGCTCAGCAGCTTCTTTCCGTCGGCAAAATAGAGTCACTGACCAGTCCTTTTCAGCTAATTGTTTTGCAGCCTGATAGCCAATACCACTATTGCCACCCGTAATAATCACTTTTTTCATTTCTGACTCCGTTAGTCTGAATACTTAGCCATCACTTCTTCCACTTCTGCCAAGGTTACTCCAAACAACTCCAACCGCTTGAGGAGTTGCTTGCCGTTGGAATAGCCGATGCGGAGCTGTTCGCCTAGATACTCTCGGCGTCTACGACTGTCTGCTCCCGCCAAGAAACCTAGGCGAATCAAGTCACCACGACTGATGTCAAACTCGTTCTTGTTTTCAAATTGCTCTGTCACCTGAGCCAGCGCTGTTTTTAGATCTTCGTAGCTGGCGTGTTCGATTCCCAGTGAACGCCCCTTGGTCTTGGATTTGGGAACAGCCTCATCTCGCTTGAGAAAGGCATGCTGCACTGTTGGAAGGGCCGTCATAATCATGCGACGAATGCGCTCACCGTTAAAGTCAGGATCTGTAAAGACAATGACTCCATGCAGTTCATGCAGGCGTTGAATTCGCTCTATATCTTGATTATTGATTGCCGATCCTCGTGTCTCATAGGTCTCTACGTCAAAATAACGTTTGAGATTAGCTGTATCATCCCGTCCTTCGACTACGATGACTTGGGAAATTTTCTCTTTCATGATTGTTTTTCCAATCCAAAAATACGCTCGGCATTGGCACTTGTCACAGCAGCTAATTCTTCTGTCGTCATGCCACGCAAGTCAGCGATAAAGTCCACCACATAGCGAGTATAAGCTGTTTTGTTTTCGCGACCCCGTTTAGGAACTGGTGCCAAGTAAGGGGCATCCGTCTCTACCAAAATCTTTTCCAAAGGAAGTTCTCTGGCAGCTTCTTGGATATCCGTCGCTTTCTTAAAGGTCACCACTCCTGAGAAGGAAACGGTCATGCCAAGCTCAACAAACTTTTCAGCCCACTCAAGAGAACCTGAAAATGAATGCATGATGCCACCACGAGGACCAACTCCCTCGCTCTTGATGATCTCATAAGTATCTTCTAGCGCATCACGGGTATGGACCACAAAAGGTAAATCTAACTCCTTGGATAATTGAATCTGACGGCGAAAAACCTGCTCCTGCACCTCCTTAGATGCTGTCATCCAGTGATAGTCCAAACCAATCTCCCCCAAGGCAACAACTTTGGGATGTTTTAGTTTTTCAAGCAAGTAAGCTTCGACCTCGTCTGTATATGTCCCTGCTTCAGTCGGGTGCCAGCCAATAGTTGCGTATAGTTGCTCATACTCATCTACTAACTCCAAGGCGCGCTCTATAGTCGGCTTGTCAAAGCCAACAATATTCATCCGCGTCACACCCATCTCAGCAGCCAAGGCGATTTCTTCTGCCTCACGTCCTGCAAATTCTTCTACATTTAAATGTGTGTGCGTATCAAAAATCATCTCTTCTAACCTCATTTTCTTCCATCTATTATACCAAAAATAGCATCCCCCGGCTTGTAAAAATATTCTAATACCGATCATTCTCCCTTGACTGCCTTTTTTCAAAGCAGTATAATAACACTTATTGAAATTTTCATCAAAGGAAAAGAAAATGTTTAGAAAATTAAAATATACCTTTATCGGTCGACCACTCAAGTCTCTCACAGATAGTGAAGGGGGATTACTTGGAAAAATGCAGGCACTTGCAATGTTATCCAGTGATGCCCTGTCTTCTATTGCCTATGGACCTGAACAAGTCATTCTCGTTTTAGTCAGTCTCTCTCCTCTCGCTATTTGGTGGAGCCTCCCTATCGGTATTTTTGTCCTCTTACTCCTCGCTAGTTTGACCATTTCCTATCGTCAAATTATTCACGCCTATCCTCAAGGTGGAGGAGCTTATATGGTCACTCGGGAAAATCTCTCCCCTGAACTAGGCTTGATTGCAGGGGGTAGCCTCCTTGTTGACTATATGCTGACAGTAGCCGTATCCGTTGCGTCTGGAGCTGATGCTATTACAGCAGCCATCCCTGCCCTCCATCCCTACAATCTTCATATCTCTATTTTCCTAGTCTGCCTGCTCATGCTCTTGAATCTAAGAGGATTGAAAGAATCTGCCAGCTCTCTGATGATTCCCGTCTACCTCTTTATCTTCAGTACCGTCTTTCTCTTGCTTTATGGATTCTTTCAACTATTTACAGGTTCCCTAAACTATCAGGCGACTTCAACCATTGGACAAACCGTTCCGAGCCTTTCTATCGTTCTCCTATTGAGAGCCTTTACCAGTGGCTCTGCCTCTCTGACAGGGGTTGAAGCTATTTCAAATGCGGTACCATTTTTCAAAACTCCGAAAGAAAAGAATGCTGCTCAGACCTTGACCATCATGTCCCTCATTTTAGGATTTCTTTTTGCAGGCATTACCTTCCTAAACTACTGGATGGGCATCACTCCTCAAAATGGAGAAACCATCCTCTCGCAAATGGCCAAGGGTATTCTTGGTGATTCATTCTTTGGTCATGCTAGCTACTATCTCTTCCAGTTCTCAACAGCCTTGATTCTAGCTGTAGCTGCAAATACTGGCTTTTCAGCCTTCCCTATGCTGGCTTACAATATGGCTAAAAATAAGTACATGCCTCATCTCTTTATGGAAAAAGGAGATCGTCTTGGCTACTCCAACGGTATCTTAACTTTGGCCTTTGGGGCTATGATCCTTCTTCTCATTTTTAATGGGAATACTGAACGCTTGATTCCTCTTTATACTATCGGGGTCTTCGTTCCCTTTGCCCTTTCTCAGACTGGGATGATTCGCCATTGGAAAAAGGAAAAAGGAGCAAACTTCTTAAAACCTGCCTTTGCTAATATCCTTGGGGCCATCATTTGTTATGCTATTGTCCTCATTTTACTCCTCTTCAGACTGGGTGATATCTGGCCATTCTTCCCAATTATCCTAGTTTTAACCTTCCTCTTTTTGTCCATTCACAGCCATTACCAAAAAGTGGCAAAACAACTACGACTCTACGAAGGAATTGAAAAGCGCACTTATGACGGTAACCTTGTTCTTGTCCTAGTAGGAAATGTTACTCGAGTAAGTGTCGGAGCCATTAACTACGCTCAAAGTATCGGTGACGAAGTGTTGGCCATGCACATTTCTACTAAAGAAACGGCCGAAAAAGACCAAGAAATTCTTCAGGAATTTGCCGATTACTTCCCAAATATCACTCTGAAGAATATCAATACCAGCTACCGCGACATCATCACCCCTAGCGTTAAGTATGTCAAACGAATCGCCCAAGAAGCTAAGCAAAAAAACTACACCGTTACAGTTCTTGTACCACAATTTATCCCTAACAAGCCTTGGCAAAATATCCTGCACAATCAAATGAGCCTCAAACTAAAATACGCTCTCAGATGGCATGAAGACGTCGTTATCGCTAGCTACTCTTATCACTTAAAAGAATAAACAAAAACTCAAAATCAGTAACTTATATCTGATTTTGAGTTTTTTGTATGTGACCTTTTAAACGATCTCTCCATGAATTTCATCTAAAATGACCGATTTCGTAGACAGTTCACCCTTTAAGATAAAAAGAAAAGTCAGTAGACTCGAGTTCCTACTGACTTCTTTGTTGAATTCGTTTGGATTAAGCAGCCAAAACTTTGCGTCCTTTACGACGACGAGCTGCCAATACGCGACGACCGTTTTTAGTTGACATACGGTTACGGAATCCGTGTTTGCGCGCACGACGAAGTTTACTTGGTTGATAAGTACGTTTCACGATGAATACCTCCTCATAGATTTTGTATTCGTTTAGCCGGCTATAAAGTGATCAGTTACTAAACATACTTTACTATTCTATCTGATTCTGACCTATTTGTCAATAGCTCTAAGTAAATGTTTCCTGCTTTTCCCTATGAAAGCCTTATCTACGATACTGACTCAAGAAACGTGTCATCTTTTCTTGGATTTGCGCTAATTCGTCCACACGAGGAAGGTAAACGATACGGAAATGGTCTGGTTCCTTCCAGTTAAAACCACGACCATGAACCAAGAGAACCTTTTCCTGCTTCAAGAAATCAAGAACGAACTGTTCATCATCATCAATGCGGTACATATTGCGGTCGATTTTAGGGAAGATATAAAGACCCGCCTTCGGCTTGACCGCAGACAAACCTGGGATATCTTGAATGGCATTGTAAATGAAGTTTCTTTGCTCGTAAATCCGTCCACCAGGAAGGAGCAATTCATCTACTGACTGGTGCCCACCTAGTGATGTTTGTACGACTTGCTGGGCCAAAACGTTAGAGCAAAGACGCATATTGGACAGCATATTGAGACCTTCGATATAGCCCTTGACATGGTGCTTAGGACCAGACAAGACCATCCATCCTACACGGAAACCGGCGATGCGATGAGATTTTGACAGACCATTCATGCTGACACAGAAAACATCAGGTGCCAAGCTTGCCACAGGTGTATGCACATGCCCATCCATCACCATGCGGTCATAAATCTCATCCGCAAAGATGATCAAATCGTTTTGACGGGCAATCTCAATAATCTCCAACAAGAGTTCCTTAGGATAAAGGGCTCCAGTTGGGTTATTTGGATTGATAAGGACGATTGCCTTGGTATTGGAAGTAATTTTTGACTTAATATCGTCAATATCTGGGTACCATTCTGCAGCTTCATCACAGATATAGTGAACGGCATTTCCCCCAGCTAGGCTGACCGCGGCTGTCCAGAGAGGATAGTCTGGCATAGGCACCAAGACCTCATCGCCATTATCCAAAAGCCCTTGCATGGACATAACAATCAGCTCACTGACACCATTTCCAAGGTAGATATCATCAATGTCCACATTAGGGAATTTCTTCAGTTGGCAATACTGCATGATGGCCTTACGGGCTGAAAAAATCCCTTTGGAATCAGAATATCCCTCACTATCACGCGCATTCATAATCAAGTCATGAATGACCTCGTCTGGCGCTGTAAAGCCAAATTCTGCTGGATTTCCTGTATTCAGACGTAAAATCTTTTCTCCGTTTGCTCGCATCCGCATAGCTTCTTCCAAAACAGGGCCACGGATATCATATGCAACATGCTCTAACTTACTAGACTTGTTATATTCTTTCATCTTGTTTCCTCAATTCATAGAGATAGTAACATTATACCACTAGAAAGGGATTGCGACAAGTTTCCTGAAATGAGCAAGCAAAGAAAAAACTCACAACGACTAGGTTCTCACCGTCTAAACAACTAGAGTACAGAAACATTTTCTCACATACCAAAAGACAAACCTAGAAAGACCAGCGCTAAAAAGGAGTCATATAAAAGATTAAACATGAGAAAGAGCCCCCACGTGACCAAATAGTCCAAGCGACCACTTCTCTTTGCAATCACAAATAAAATGATGTGGTAGACTAGGTGAAAGAGAAGAAATCCAACAAAACCTGGATATAGAACGAGCACGACTCTTTCCAGCTGCCAAAGCATCACTACTTCACCTACAAGTGACGCAAGGATCATTCCATGATAAAGAAAACTTATTTTTTTAGAAACTTGAACAGAATCTTTCATACTTTCTCATCCCCTCGCTGTGTTTCCTACTATCCGTTTTCTTTTATTTTAACATATCTCCACCAAATGGAATCTCCGATAATATTTATTTAAATATGATTTTTACTTTACTTCTTTAGTGAAAAGGGTTACAATAACAGTAAGAAAATTTCAGGAGGTTTCATTATGGCACAACGTTACCAAAATGTTATGGTCGCAATTGATGGTTCTAAAGAAGCGGATTTGGCTTTCGTCAAAGGTGTTTACACTGCTCTACGCAACGAATCCAAGCTCACCATTGCCCATGTTATCGACACACGCGCTCTTCAAAGCGTGTCTACCTTTGATGCTGAAGTTTACGAAGAACTCCAAGTCGATGCTGAAAGTCTGATGAAAGAGTACGAAAAGCGCGCAAGAGATGCTGGTGTGACCGATATTCACATCGTCATCGAAATGGGAAATCCAAAAACCCTCCTTGCCCGTACTATTCCAGACGCAGAAAATGTCGACCTGATTCTCGTTGGTGCAACAGGGCTCAATGCCTTTGAACGCCTCTTGGTTGGCTCTTCATCTGAGTACATTCTCCGCCATGCAAAAGTCGATTTGCTGGTCGTGAGAGAAAGAGAAAAAACATTGTAATCATTAAAAAAGGGAGCCTCTAGCTCCTTTTTGTTTCTATTTTTTTCTTTCTTTATGTCGCTCATAAGCTTTAAACTGACGTTGTAGTTCCTGTCGGATGGCAGGCTCTGGAGCATATTTTTCTTCCCAGTCATCTGGTTTTAAAATCTTGTGTGTAACTGGGTCAAAATGAGCTTTCCCATCAGGGAAAACCTTCCCCATATTTGCTTCATGGACAATATCAAAAATGCGTTCTGGGTCTACTCCCATCAAAACAAAACTACCGTATGTAAAATACAGTGTGTCAATCAAAGCATCCACTTGACCGACCAAATTTTGCTTCGCAGGCGTCTTTTTCGCCACTTTCTCAGCCGCCTTATCAAGTGCCTCATGCATGCTTGCAAGGGAGTTTTGGAATTCTTCCTCCGAAGAACTTGCTGCGCGAACAAACTCCACTAATTCTTCAATTTTAAAGTCTGCGCGGTGGGTTGCACCTTCAGCATCCCATGCCTGTGGCTCTTCTTGAGTTCGTTCATCCATCATGTGGTGGAAGGTCTTGACCTTATTAAAGTGGTAGTCTCGACTGACAAACACTTTTTCTGAAGCCAAAACACCAAAGTGCTCGAGCGCCTTGTGGATACCATCTTGTTGATTACTTGCCGTAATATGCTTGGCAACTTCTTTGACACTGCTACTGCCATTTCCCATAGCGACCGACATACCAACACCCGCTAACATTTCCAGATCGTTGTCTGAATCACCAAAGGCCATGACTTGGTTGAGATCAAAGCCATATTCTTTCCCGACTCGGCGAATGCCTTCTAGTTTGGAATTTCCTTGGTTAATGATATCTGCTGCAAAAGGATTGCTTCGAGTTAATTTCAAGTCGTCAAAATCACTTGCTGCCTTCTCAGATTCTTCTGGCGTCATCAGCATCAAAACTTGGTAAATGGGTTGGTTAATCAAGTTAAGCAAGTCGTCTTCCTTTTGAGGAACTGCCTTGCTGACCATTCGATTAAAGGAACGGCTAACGGTTCTTGTCAGAACAGTCGGAATAAAACGACTAACCAGTTGGGAAAAGGAGCCGAGACCAAATGACATAATTTTCGAACCAACAACGGCATGCTCGGTTCCAAGAGCGATTTCTTTACGCTCCTTTTTAGCGTAAGCAATCAGTTGACGCAGGCTTGACTTAGCAATCGGACTTGCAAAGAGCACCTTTTCTTTATTAAAAATGTATTGGCCATTGTAGGTCACCGCAAAGTCTAAGTCCAAGTCTTCCATCAATTCCTTGACAAAAAACGGGCCTCGTCCTGTCGCTACTCCAACAAGCACTCCTTGCTCTTTGACAATCTTAATCGCGTCCTTAGTGGATTTCAAAACACTCTTGCGATCGTTGACTAGCGTTCCATCGATATCAAAAAAAACAGCCTTGACTTCCATCCTATCCCATTCTCCCCTTTTGTGTTACAATGATTATACCACATTTCAGAAAGAGTGACTAAATCATGCCTAAGAAAATCCTTGTTTTACATACAGGTGGGACTATTTCCATGCAAGCAGACGCAACTGGTGCCGTTGTAACTAGCCAGGAAAATCCCATGAACCATGTTTCCAATCCGCTTGAAGGGATTGAGGTTCATGCCCTAGACTTTTTTAATCTGCCAAGCCCTCATATCAAACCCAAGCATATGCTTGCACTCTATCATAAGATTAAAGAGGAAGCTGATAACTATGATGGAGTTGTCATCACACATGGTACAGATACCTTAGAAGAAACAGCCTACTTCCTTGATACCATGAAAATTCCGCCCATCCCCATCGTTCTAACAGGGGCCATGCGTAGTTCAAACGAACTTGGTAGCGACGGTGTATATAACTATCTGAGCGCTTTGCGAGTTGCCAGCGATGACAAAGCAGCCGACAAGGGTGTACTGGTCGTCATGAACGACGAGATCCACGCAGCCAAGTATGTTACCAAAACTCATACGACCAACGTCAGCACCTTTCAAACCCCAACACATGGACCACTTGGCCTCATCATGAAGCAAGAAATCCTCTACTTCAAAACGGCTGAACCCCGTGTCCGGTTTGATCTTGAGCATATTCAAGGTCTGGTTCCCATCATCTCAGCCTATGCCGGTATGACAGACGAGGTGATTGATATGTTAGACTTGGAACAGCTGGATGGCTTAGTTATTCAGGCCTTCGGAGCAGGCAATGTTCCCAAAGAAACAGCTCAAAAGTTGGAAAATCTCCTGCAAAAAGGAATTCCAGTCGCCTTGGTCTCACGATGCTTTAACGGCATTGCTGAACCTGTCTACGCCTATCAAGGTGGAGGGGTACAGTTGCAACGAGCTGGTGTTTTCTTTGTCAAAGAACTCAACGCTCAAAAAGCGCGCCTCAAATTATTAATTGCCCTTAACGCTGGATTAAAAGGACAGGCTTTGAAAGACTATATGGAAGGCTAATCCTCTTCGAAAATCTCTTCAAACCACGTCAGCGTCGCCTTACCGTAGGTATGGTTATTGACTTCATCAGTTCTATCCCAACCTCAAAACAATGTTTTGAGCTGACTTCGTCAGTTTCATCTACAACCTCAAAGCAGTGCTTTGATCAACCTACGGCTAGTTTCCTAGTTTGCTCTTTGATTTTCATTGAGTATAACTCCTTCTCTAGAAAGCAAATCAGGAAATCTCACGATTCCCTGATTTTTTCTATTTACGTTTTCGTGTAGAGCGGCGCTCTGTCAAACCATGAGGTAAGAGAACTTCACGTTCTTCCAACTCTTCCTTATGCATAATCTTAGTCAACATACGCATGCTGATAGCACCTAAGTCATAAAGAGGTTGGGCAATAGTCGTCAAGTTTGGACGAGTGAATCGTGCAATCTGAGAGTCATCTGTCGTGATGATTTCAAACTCTTCCGGCACAGATACACCATGGTCAGCTAAACCATTCAACACACCTGCTGCCAATTCATCACCTGTTACAACTGCGGCTGTAGCTTGTGATGAAATCAAGCGTTCTGCCAAGGCATAACCATCGTCATAGCTGTATTTTGATTCAAAGACCAATCCCTCACTATAAGAATGTCCAGCTTTTTTCAAGGCTTCCTTGTAACCAATCAAACGAACCTTGCCATTGATATCATCGACGAGTGGTCCACTCACAAAAGCAATCTTTTCGTTTTCTTTGAGAAGGTAGCTTACAGCATCAATCGTTGCTTGTTTGTAGTCGATATTTACACTTGGAAGTTGGTGTTCTACATCTACAGTACCAGCAAGAACAACCGGTGTCCGTGAACGAGAAAACTCTGAACGAATCTTTTCAGTCAAGTGATAACCCATAAAGATAATCCCATCGACTTGTTTTGAAAAGAGAGTGTTGACTACTGAAACTTCCTTTTCATCATCCTCATCACTATTTGCAAGGACAATGTTATACTTGTACATTTCAGCAATGTCGTCAATTCCCTTAGCAAGTGTTGAGAAATAACCATTGGTAATGTTCGGAATCACAACTCCGACTGTCGTTGTTTTCTTGCTAGCTAAACCACGGGCTACCGCATTGGGACGATAGTCCAAGCGATCAATCACTTCTAGGACTTTTTTTCGAGTGTTCTCTTTAACATTCTTGTTGCCATTAACGACACGGCTAACTGTTGCCATTGAAACTCCTGCTTCACGGGCGACGTCATAAATCGTTACTGTATCATCTGTGTTCATTCCGTTTCCTTTCTATAATGAAAATTTCGCTTTCACGCATCTACTTACTCCATTTTATCACTTATTGTAAACACTTTCAAGTATTTTTTAGAGAAACTTTGGAAAAATTTCACAGTTTATTCCCATTTTGAAAAAGCAAGTACGATTTCTTGATTTTTAAGACATTTTGCTGTATGATAAGGAAAATAAAAGGGGGGGAGGAAAGCATGGCTTTTACAAATACACAGAGACGATCCGCTAGTTTTGGTGTCGTGACCAGCTTGCCTGACGATATCATTGACTCTTTATGGTATATTATTGATCATTTCCTGAAAAATGTCTTTGAATTAGAAGAAGAACTTGAGTTTCAACTGATCAACAATAAGGGGACCATCACCTTCCATTTTTCTAGCCAGCACCTTCCGACTAGCATTGATTTTGATTTCAATCATCCTTTCGATCCGCTTTACCCTCCTAGGGTCCTTGTTTTAGACATAGACGGCAGAGAAACCATCCTCCTTCCAGAAGAAAATGACCTATTTTAAAAACTCTAGCTTCTCGGCGTAAACTGCTGAGGAACTAGAGCTTTCTTTTTCTAATAAATGGAGCGACTGACAACTAGACCGTTTGGTTTTGTATACTCTAAATCAAGGTAATCCTGATAAGTCCCTGGCACAATGAAACCTTGGGGACTCAGTATATCAGTCCCAGCTTTTCCCACGATAGAGTCTGCCAGCAAAACACAATTGGTACTGAGAACAAAGTAGGTCTTAAACTCGGATGAACTGAATTTATAGAGGGTCGCATCTGCTTCCTCTTTCAGTTGGTAGGAGTAGGTATGCTTGACCTCACCCTCTCTTCTTTTCATCAACTGCGAGCTTGGTTCCCAAGGAATTAACAGGTCTTCTATCTCTGCTAAACGAGCTTGGATAGCTGCTTTCTGTTGGTCTGTTAAACTCAGACCGTAAGCAAACAAGGTCTTCTGACTTTCCCTCTTGCAGAGTTCGATGTATTTTTCCCGATTGGCCTTAAACAAAACACCGTCTCCAACCATGCCGAATAAACGCTCTGAGTGAGGATCATACGAGCCATAGGAAATAACCTTCCCTTGGTAACAAATATCCACATGTCCCATAGCGAGGAAGAAGGAGGTTTCTGAGGTATGGATAAAAATTTCCAGATCAACCGTCTGGTCGTTTTTTCTTTCTGAATGAACTTCCCCTTCTTGACTTTCATGACTTGACAGCCACTCATTCAATTTGCGCAAGGTGCTGATAGGGATCAAAGCCGTCACAAAGATCGGCAAAGTCATTCGCATTCGTCGTTTTAGCTTGGGATTGTTTTCTATCCTTTCAAAAAAGAAACCATCCCGGAGGCTACTGGCTCCTAGCATGAGCAAGTAAAATCCAAGCAAGAGCAATTCAAAATTCGCTGCATCGTGAAAAGGAGAGATGCTATAAAGACCGAATCCTATCATCCATACAGCATCGAAGAGATGATGGAGCCGAGGATGAATAGCATTTTTTCGATAGAGAGACCAGGTCACAAGACTAATGATGCCCGTAAACAGCTGGTAGCTCGCAATGATAAAGACCAAGAGATAGAGGGCAAGATCTTGCAAGATGATAGAGTCAAACACCAGAGCCGCTACCACCAGCTTGCCCAAGGTTACAAAGATGCTTTCCCGACGTTTTTTATCTTGAAACCAGCGAGTCAACAAGTGCCAAACTGCTGACAAGGAAAAGTAGCCCAGCAGCAACTGGTACCCCATTCGCGGAATAACTTGTCCAAATCGAATCAAGAGAAGCCCTAAAACAATAGCAAGTAGTCCCTCCCCGATACTCTTCCACTTGCTATAGGTCTCGGAAAACTTAGGCATTTCCTTGCTCCAACTGGTCAACCAAGTATCGAATTGGTTGCTTTAGGATTGGATGGATAAAATGGGGAGCTATTTCCACTAACGGCTCAAGGACAAAGAGGCGTTCTGCTATATAAGGATGAGGCAAGATAAGCTTATCTGTGTAAATGACCTGGTCCTCCATAAAAAGCAGGTCCAAATCGATCAAGCGAGGCCCCCAATGCACTTCTCTCACCCGCCCCATTTCTGACTCGATGGCTAATAATGTTTCTAACAAGACTGGTGCTGGTAGCCAGGTTTCTACTTCAATCACCTGATTGGCAAAGCTATCCTGCTCCACACCACCCCAAGGGTCCGTCGTCAAGACACTGGACTCTTTTAGAATATGAATGCCACGAGCTCGCAGTTTCTCAATAGCTTGTTCCAAGTTTGCTTTTTTGTCTCCCATATTGCTTCCTAGAGCGATAAAGGCCCGCTGCTTACGACGGTGAATGGTCACCGAGCAAGTATCTAGTGGCAAATGCACTGGAGCCCAAGGTTTTTTTAGTTCCAACTCAATCTCTTGGACAAGAGGATAGGTCTCAAAGGTACGTTCAACTAGTTTGTATGCTACCGTTTCAATCAAATCCTCAGTGGTTTCCTGAAACCAAGTCGTCCACTGCTGACACAATTCTCCGTAATGGACAGAAGCTGTTAAATCCAATTCTGTCGCCGCCTTGGTCATATCATAAGATAAGCTTGCGGAAATAACAAACTTCTGCCCCAATTCCTTCTCACTAGGGAAAAGACCATGATAGGCAAAAATTTCCAAATCTTTAATCTGCAGTTGATCCATAACTAGTCCTTTCTAGAAAAATCCGCATGAAGCGGATTCTTTTTATACTCAATGAAAATCAAAGTGCAAACTAGGAAGCTAGCCGCAGGCTGTACTGGAGTACGGCAAGGTGAAGCTGACGTGGTTTGAATTTGATTTTCGAAGGGTATTATAGTCCCATTAAACGATAAGCCTGATCTCTTAGGTCTTTATCTGTTTCAAATAGACCACGAGCTACTGTCGTCAAGGTTGCCGTACCTGGCTTTCTGACACCACGCATGCTCATACACATATGTTCCGCCTCAATGACAACAAAGGCTCCCTTAGCCCCCAGATAGTCCATCAAGGCATCGGCCACCTCAATATTCAAACGCTCTTGAATTTGTGGTTTTTTAGAATAAACTTCAACCGTACGGGCTAACTTAGACAAGCCTGCCACACGACCATCTGGAATATAGGCAATGTGCGCTCTACCATAAAAGGGCAAGAAGTGGTGTTCACACATGGTGTGGAAAAAAATATCCTTTTCCACTACCATATTGTCATCGATAATCTCAAAGGATTTTGACAGGTATTCCTCAGCAGTTTGGCCAAGACCTGAAAAAATCTCTTGATACATACGGGCTACACGAGCAGGTGTTTCCTGCAAGCCCTCACGGTTAGCATCCTCGCCAACAGCCTCAATAATCATTTTTACAGCTGCTTCAATCTTTTGTGCATCCATTCTCGTTCTTCCTCTCCATCAGATAGGCTCTCACTTGGCTCAAGAAATACAAGGAACCTGTGATAATCCTAACTGTTTGTTTCTCTTCATTTTTATCTGTCAATTTCTGCTCTAGAAAATCCTGCCAACTTTGGTAATTGAGATTTCTAGACTTGGTTGTCTCTTTCAGCACGCTTTCATCAGTCGCCCGACTATCGTCAAAATGTGTCAGGGTAAGCTCGGTATCTGGCATTTCCCCTAGCAAGTCCAGCATATCATCCAAGGCCTTGGTTTTGATGCAGGTAAAGAGGATTTCCTTATGATAATCCGCAAAGCGTTCTTGCAAGGTTGCCAACAAGGCCTTGATAGCATGGGGATTATGGGCCCCATCCAAAAGCAGCAAGGGGTCGCTAGACACGACCTCCAAACGCCCTGGCCATCTGGTCTCTTTCAAAGCTTGAGCAACCAAGTCATTACTTGCTAATTCTCGTCCAGCCTCCTGGCAATAAGTGTCTAGGAGGGCAAGCGTCATCCCCGCATTCTCTATCTGATGCAAGCCAAGCAGACCTGTTTGAAAACGACCTTGTCTGACAGAACTGGTATAATCAAAGATTTCGCCTGTCACCACACTCTTTTGGTGACTGACCTGATAATCTTTCCCATATCGTATTCTCGGTGCTTCTTTCCCTTCTGCAATGCGGTCAATAACAGTCAAGGCTTCAGGAGCAATATGACCTGTCACCAAGGGAATACCTTGTTTGACAATACCAGCCTTCTGCTCTGCTATGGCTTCCAAGGTGTCACCAAGTAGGGCTACATGGTCCAGTCCAATGGTCGTAATCCCTGTCAAAATTGGCTGGCAGACATTAGTACTATCCAAAAGACCACCCATACCGACTTCCATGATGGCCACATCTACTAGCTCTGAGGCAAAGTAATCATAAGATAGGGCAGTGATAATCTCAAATTCGGTTGTCCCCTGCAAATTGGTAGCAGATTCCCCCTCAAGCAAAGACTGATAGTCTGCCATGAGGGCTTCTAGCCTAGCCTCGGGAATGGATTCCCCATTAATGCTAATCTGATCCGTATAATGAATAAGATAGGGCGAGCTGAACACCCCAACTCTCAGGCCTAGTCCTTCCAGCATCTTTTTCAAAAAAGCAATGGTTGAACCCTTGCCATTGGTCCCTCCAATATGGATGACCTTGAGTTTGAGATGGGGGTTGCCTCGCAGAGCTAGGAGTTCTGCCATTCGTTCCAAACCGAAATGTGGTTGGTCCGTCCGGTAGTGGGCAATCCACTGATTGTTTTCAATTTCGTTCATCTTATTTATATTGTTTTAAATCTAGATTTTCTGCATCATCTGCCAATCGAATAGCAGAGGCAATTTCAACTGCCATCCTGTGACTGGCTACATCGTGCACGCGCACCACTTCCACACCCTGTCTCGCAGCGATACTGGTTACATGAGCCGAAGCTGTGTCCCGATTGCGGAAACCAAGTTCGGTCTCAGGATTAACTTCAAAACCATTGCCCTCCAGGATATTAATGACAAACCGCTTGCGCGAAACTCCAAGAAAGATCGGATAGCCTTTCTGATGGAGTTTATCCAGATCCCGTAGAAGAAGCAGATTTTCTTTCTTAGTCAGACCAAAGCCAATTCCTGGATCCAGCAAAATGTTTTCTCTTGCTATCCCAGCTTGATTGGCTCTCGCTAGTGCTCGTTCAAAGAAAGCCTCCATCAAGTCTTCAATTGGCATTTTTTCAAAGTCAGCTAACTCTTCCTCTGTAAAAGATTGCCCAAAACCAAAATGAGGAAATATGAGCGAACTAGGGTGCTGAGGTCGTGCCATGACTGGATTAAACATGATAACCACTTTTGCTCCAGCCTTAGCAACCACATCCGCCATTTTCTCATCTCCCATGAGACCAGTGATATCATTGACAAGATTGGCACCAGCTTCCAAAGCAGCCTCTGCTACCTGACTTTTCCATGTATCGATAGAAATGAGGACATCACTTTCCTTGCGAATAGCTTTGATAACTGGAACAACACGCTGGATTTCCTCTTCTATCTCAACATAGCTACTTCCAGGACGAGTCGATTCTCCTCCGATATCAAGCATGCTAGCTCCTTCAGCTATCAATTTACGGGCTTGCTGAAGCGCCTGGTCAAGAGCAAAAAACTGACCACCATCCGAAAAGGAATCTGGGGTTACATTGATAATTCCGCAAATGGCTGTTTTTGCCTGACTAGCTTTATTGGACATAGGGTCACTCCTCAAGGTTTTTCACCACATTATTTCTCTATTTTACCATAAAAAGAAAAAGATGGATACGCAAGCATTCATCTTTTCCGAGCAGCCAAGGGTCTAGAATGATAGGCCCAGATTTCTACTAATCAATACCAATATAGCTATCAAACAAAAGGCTACACCATTGAGAATCATATGAAGCAGGATGGACATCTCTAAACGTTCTGTCTTATAGGCTGTCCAAGTCAAAACCGTTGACATTCCTCCATAAATAATCACAGAAGGCAGATTGGTTGGAGTATGGAGTAAGGCAAAGACAATTGCCCCAACAACAAAGCCAAGTTTTTCCTTACCTCGGAAGATTTTTTTAGGAATAATCCCACGACACAAAATTTCCTCACAAATCGGCGCAATCAAGACTAGTATGAAAAAAGTGGCAATCAAGGAACTATTTTCAACCAGACCGTTAATAGTTGATTGATTGCTAGTTGTCGTCTCATTCGTCATGCGAAGCAAAGCTGCACCAAACAAATTGTTAGCAAAAATCACTAGGTAACTCAACACCAAACGAGCCAAGTCTTTGGCCTTAAAAAAGGACAGATTAAAAGTAGCAAGTTGTGTTTTTCGAGCACCTAAAATAAAGACAGCCAAAATAACAATGGATAGGGCACCGACTAAGAGCCCTGATTGTAAAAGTGGAAATTGATTAGAAGCTAACCAAAAAGATAGCCCTAAAGGAACTTGCGCTAGAATTAAAGCCACTAAAAGGATGAGGACCCACATTCCTCTGTTCAAAACCTCTTGCCAAATCGTCTTATCTTTCATGATGTACCTCCTTATAAGAAAAAGGGTAGACTCCCCTTTTTCTATTATACCATTTATAGCGCCATACTGATATAGTTAAGGATAAACAAGGCATCCAAAATCCAAATCATCACATGCACATCCTTGGCTTGACCTTTGACAACTTTTGTCAAGGTATATGTCAAGAAACCAACAGCAATCCCTTGTGTGATAGAGTAGCTGAATCCCATAAAGATAGATGTGAAGAAGGCAGGAACCGCTTCAGCCATATCATCCCAAGGGATATTTTTCAAGTTAGAAAGCATCATGATTCCGACGATGATCAAAATTGGTGCTGTTGCAGCTGTAGGAACAATCGCTAGAAGTGGGCTAAAGAAGCTAGATAGAGCAAAACAGATCGCAACCACTAGGGCTGTCAAACCAGTACGTCCACCAGCACCGATACCCGCCGCAGACTCAACATAAGTCGTAACGTTTGAAGTACCTGCAATGGCACCTACCGAAGTTGCTACCAAATCAGAGTATAAAGCCTTGTCCAATTTAGCGGACTCATGGTTTTCTCCACTTGTCGCAACGATACCAACTTTTTCACCAGTACCGATAAGAGTACCAATTGTGTCAAAAATATCCGTTAGTGAGAAGGCAAGAATAGCCATCAAGGTTTCTGGTAAACGCGAAGTGTTTGAAATCAAAGATCCTAAACCTTCTGAACCAAGAGCAGCACCAAACAAAGTTTTTAGATCATTAACTGCTGATGAAAGATTGTTGCTAGCAAAGTCAATCCCTGACAAATTCACAACATTAACAGAAATAGCAAGGACAGTCGTTGTTAAAATAGAAAGAATAATTCCACCTTTGATGCCTTTAACAACAAAGAAGATGGTAATAGCCAAACCTGCAAGAGCCACCAATACTGCTGGAGTATTGAAGTCTACCAAACCTGGAACGGCTGCTGAGTTTGCAGTAAGTGCAGCTTGAGCCTTGTCTGCTCCTTCACCTGCTACAGTATAAGTACCTGGATCGATTGAGAATTTCAAGAGACCAGCATTCTTAATCCCAACATAGGCAAGGAAAACACCAATACCAGCCGAAATAGCTGAACGAAGTGTTGTTGGAATAGATTCGATGATCATTTTACGAACATTTGTCAAGGTAATAATCAGTGAAATAATTCCACAAATGAAGACCATACCAAGAGCTTCTTTCCAAGTATAGCCCATCCCAAATACAACTGTAAATGTGAAGAAGGCATTTAGTCCCATACCTGGTGCTTGCGCGTATGGCAAATTAGCATAGAAAGCCATCATCAAAGTACCGACTACAGAACCGATAATCGTTGCCAAGAAAACACCTTGAACAGGCATACCCGTTTGGGAAAGCATTTGAGGGTTTACAAAGAGAATATAACTCATTGCAAAGAATGTTGTTAAACCAGCAAGCACCTCTGTACGGACATCTGTCCCGTGCTCTTTTAGTTTAAATAGTTTGTCCATCTTTAATCTCCTTTTGTTTTTTTACGAACAATATTAGTATTATATCATTTATCATTCATCTTTTCAATATGTTTGTTTGATTTATTTAATAAATCAAAGCAACTGTAGTTTTTGTTCTTATCTGTTTTTCTTCCTTCTTTTTGATATAATAGTAGACATCTTATCTGGAAACGACTAGGAAGGTTTATATGACTAAAAAAATTATCGCAGTCGATTTGGACGGAACCCTGCTGAATAGTGAAAGCAAGCTCTCCGATTTCACCAAAGAGACGATCAAAAAAATTTCAGAAAAAGGACACCATGTTATCATCACGACGGGACGTCCGTATCGTATGGCAAAAGATTTCTATCGTGAGCTAGAATTGCATACTCCCATGATTAACTTTAATGGTTCTCTTACCCATCTACCAGGACAGGCTTGGGAGCATGAAAAGTGCTTGACCTTGGACAAAAAATATCTCCTAGACATGGTCAAGCGCACGGAGGACATCCAGGCTGATTTTATTGCAGGAGAATATCGAAAAAAATTCTATATCACGACTCCGAATGAAGAGATTGCGGATCCTAAACTATTTGGCGTAGAGAACTTCCGGCCAGAAAATCAATTCAAACCTGAACGAGTAACCAAAGATCCCAACTGCATCCTCTTGCAAACAAGGGCTGAAGACAAATACGCTTTAGCGGACGAGATGAATCGTTTTTATCAGCACCAACTAGCTATCAATACCTGGGGCGGGCCCCTCAACATCCTCGAGTGTACTCCAAAGGGTGTAAACAAGGCCTTTGCTCTAGAGTACTTGCTCAATGTGATGAATCGTGATAAAAAAGACTTAATCGCCTTTGGTGATGAGCATAATGACACCGAAATGTTGGCATTTGCAGGCAAGGGATATGCTATGAAAAACGCCAATCCTGCTCTTCTTCCATATGCAGACGAACAACTTCCTCTGACCAACGAAGAAGACGGAGTTGCCCACGCTTTACAAAATTTGTTCCTATAAAAGGAAAGATTGCAGGGGCGCAATCTTTCCTTTTTTGTTTTCATTCTGTTTTCACAAAAGCAGCTCATTTTCTGTATTTTTATATTAAATTTTCTATCGCCATTTTCACGCATCTTTCAAAAAGTATTGATATATTAATATTTTCAAAAAATCATTCTATGAAAACTTTTACATCTTTTGAGAAAAAGTAGTTGCTTTTTAAATGAAAACGGTTTATACTTAATTAGGCTTAAAGTTTTCTTAAACACACAGTCAAACATTTTATAAGGAGGAATGACAATAATGAGTATCGGAATCATTATTGCGAGCCACGGCGAATTTGCTGCGGGTATTCATCAGTCAGGATCTATGATCTTTGGTGAACAAGAAAAGGTTCAAGTTGTAACCTTTATGCCAAATGAAGGTCCAGATGACCTTTACGCTAAATTCAACAACGCTGTGGCTGCATTTGACGCAGAAGATGAGGTTCTAGTATTGGCTGACCTTTGGAGTGGATCTCCATTCAACCAAGCTAGCCGCGTGATGGGAGAAAATCCAGAACGTAAATTTGCCATCATCACAGGACTGAACTTGCCGATGTTGATCCAAGCCTACACAGAGCGCCTTATGGACGCGAATGCAGGTGTGGATAAAGTCGTTGCGAATATCATTAAAGAAGCCAAAGATGGCATCAAGGCTCTTCCAGAAGAGCTTAACCCAGTTGAGGAAGTTGCAAGTGCTGCAGCTGCTCCAGTTGCACAAGCTGCTATTCCAGAAGGAACAGTTATCGGTGACGGTAAACTGAAAATCAACCTTGCTCGTCTAGACACTCGTCTCCTTCACGGTCAGGTTGCCACTGCTTGGACTCCAGATTCAAAAGCAGATCGTATCATTGTTGCTTCAGACAACGTTGCAAACGACGATTTGCGTAAGGAATTGATCAAACAAGCAGCTCCAAATGGAGTAAAAGCAAACGTTGTCCCAATTCAAAAATTGATCGACGTTGCAAAAGACCCACGTTTCGGCGAAACTCATGCCCTTATCTTGTTTGAAACTCCACAAGATGCACTTCGTGCTATCGAAGGTGGCGTACCAATCAAGACCCTTAACGTTGGTTCTATGGCTCACTCAACAGGTAAAACAATGATTAACAACGTTTTGTCTATGGACAAAGAAGACGTTGCAACCTTTGAAAAAATGCGTGACCTCGGTGTTGAATTTGACGTACGTAAAGTACCAAACGACACGAAAAAAGATTTGTTTGACTTGATTAAGAAAGCAAACGTTCAATAATGTTAATCTGTTTCTATCATTTTTGAAAACAGGATTAAATACTTTATTAAAACTAAATAGAAAAGGAATAAAACCATGTCAGATATTTCAATCATTTCTGCTATCTTGGTTGTAGTTGTTGCCTTCCTTGCAGGTCTTGAAGGTATCCTCGACCAATTCCAATTCCATCAACCAATCGTCGCATGTACCCTTATCGGACTTGCAACTGGTAACCTTGAAGCAGGTGTTATGCTTGGTGGATCTCTCCAAATGATCGCCCTTGGTTGGGCAAACATCGGAGCTGCCGTAGCTCCTGACGCTGCTCTTGCATCTGTTGCTGCAGCAATCATCTTGATCAAAGGTGGAAACTTCACTACTGAAGGTATCGCCGTTGCAACAGCAACAGCTATCCCTCTTGCCGTAGCTGGACTTTTCTTGACAATGATTGTTCGTACAATCTCAGTTGGTTTGGTTCACACTGCTGATGCTGCTGCTAAAGACGGAAATATCGCTGCTGTTGAGCGTGCTCACTTTGTTGCACTTCTCCTTCAAGGTCTTCGTATTGCAATCCCTGCTGCCTTCCTTATCGCTATCCCAGCTTCTGCCGTTCAAGATGCTCTTAAATTGATGCCAGACTGGTTGAATGGTGGTATGGCTGTCGGTGGTGCTATGGTCGTTGCCGTTGGTTACGCTATGGTTATCAACATGATGGCAACTCGTGAAGTATGGCCATTCTTCGCAATCGGTTTTGCACTTGCTGCGATTTCTCAATTGACTTTGATTGCCCTTGGTGTCATCGGTGTTGCCCTTGCCTTCATCTACCTTAACCTTACAAAACAAGGTGGAAACGGTGGCGGCGGAGCTGCGACTTCTAACGACCCAATCGGTGATATCCTAGAAGACTACTAGAAAGGGGAACAATCATGGCTGAAAAAATTCAATTATCAAAATCAGATCGTCAAAAAGTTTGGTGGCGTTCACAATTCCTTCAAGGTTCTTGGAACTACGAACGTATGCAAAACTTGGGTTGGGCTTACTCTTTGATCCCAGCTATCAAAAAATTGTACACTAAAAAAGAAGACCAAGCGGCGGCTCTTGAGCGTCACCTTGAATTCTTCAACACTCACCCATACGTTGCTGCTCCTATCATGGGGGTTACTCTTGCACTTGAAGAAGAGCGCGCTAACGGTGTTGAAATCGACGACGCAGCTATCCAAGGGGTTAAGATCGGTATGATGGGACCTCTTGCTGGTATCGGTGACCCAGTATTCTGGTTTACAGTTCGTCCTATCCTTGGAGCCCTTGGTGCATCACTTGCTGCATCTGGTAACATTGTTGGTCCCCTTCTCTTCTTCTTTGGATGGAATGCTATCCGTATGGCCTTCCTATGGTATACACAAGAGTTCGGTTACAAAGCTGGATCTGAAATCACTAAAGACATGTCTGGTGGTATCTTGAAAGACATCACCAAAGGAGCATCTATCCTTGGTATGTTCATCCTTGCCGTTCTTGTACAACGTTGGGTATCTATCAACTTTACTGTTAACCTTCCAGGTAAACAATTGGCTGAAGGAGCTTACATCAACTTCCCAGAAGGTGCTGTTACTGGTGCTGAATTGAAAGGAATTCTTGCTGATGCACTTGGAGGATTGAGCCTAGATAAGATTCAACCACAAACCCTTCAAGGTCAGTTGAACTCATTGATTCCAGGATTGATGGGACTTCTCCTTACTTTCCTTTGCATGTGGTTGCTTAAGAAAAAAGTATCACCAATCGCAATCATCCTTGCTCTCTTTGCAGTAGGTATTGCAGCTCGTTTCTTCGGTATCATGTAAACCATCGAGAATATAAATAAAAAAGAATCAGGATTTAATCCTGATTCTTTTTGTGTATCAACTTTTTCTTCTAGTCAAATAATGCAAGCTCCCAATCACAACTGCCATGATGGCTGTATAGACGACTTGGGTCGTTTCTAGAGGCACAAAAGTTCTTTGCAGGATAAATGTATTGGCAAGTACGCCAACAAGGGCTGCAAGGCTCAAAAGTATGAGCAAGGCTAGTTTGTATCGATTAAATGGTAGACTAACCTTGGCAACTAGACACAGACCATTGACCAAAGCAAGGAGGAAGCAAATAAATTTGATCTGACCTGGGACAGTGATAAAGAAGTTCGTCAAGAGTATACTAGCGACTAGAATGCCACCACCAATCGCAGCATTGGTCAAAATATCTCGCATAAAATGTGTGCTGACCTTTTCTTTATTGGACTCAAAAGTTAGGAAGAAAGATGGAATCCCAATCGTAATGGCTGAAATGATTGTAAACTGAATGGGGATAAAGGCGAATTCCAAACCAAATACCACACTCAAAATGGCAAAAACGATGGAGAAGAAGGTCTTTGTTAGAAAAAGAGAGGCTACCTTTTGGATGTTGTTGATGACACGGCGTCCTTCCATCAAGATATCATAAAATACTGAAAAATCATCTGTCAGGAAAACAATATTGGATACACTTTTAGCTGCGCTGGTAGCCCCCTTCATGGCAAAGCTGATATCTGCTTTCTTGAGAGCCAGAACATCATTGACCCCGTCACCGCTCATTGCAACTGTTTTACCAGCATTTTGCAAAATAGATACCATCTTTTGCTTCTGTTCAGGTGTCACGCGACCAAAGATATCGTGCTCCAAGACTACTCTTTCAAAGTCATCATCGCTCACCTTGGTCATATCAATCGCACGGGCTTCTTCCTTAAAACCTGCCTTACGAGCCACCCCATATACAGCCACATGATTATCACCACTGATAATCTTCACTTCAACACCTTGAGATTCAAAATAGTCAAAGGTTTCCTTGGTATTGTCCTTAATCTCATCTGACAAAACGACGTGGCCTAGTAGTTCCATATTGGCTGGACTCGTGATGTGGTCCTTACTATGAGCAAGGGACAAAATTCGAAAACCTTGCTGTTTCAGATGCTCATAGTAGGCATCCATCGGCTGGGTAAAGCCTAGAAATTCATAAGCTCCGAAGAAATAGGTCCCACCGTCTTTTACTTGGACAAAGGAATACTTATTTTTACTTGAAAAGGCACCAACTTCTTGAACTTCCCACTTTTTCTCACAGGTTAAGTAAGTCTTCAGAGCTCGGGAAGTTGCATTTTCATCTTCGAAATAAGCCAAATAAGAAGATAGCTTCTCTGCTACATTAGCATCCATTTCTTGGACCTTCATATTCCCCGTCGTGATAGTTCCTGTCTTATCAAAACAAAGAACATCTACTCGCGCCAAGGTCTCTACACAGTATAGCTCCTGCACCAGAACCTTCTTTTTAGCCAGCTTCATGGCCGCTACCGCAAGGGATACACTGACCAGGAGAATCAACCCCTCCGGAATCATGCCGACCAAGGCACCTGAACTTCCCAAGACAATTTCAACATAAGACCGTCCTAGACTAAAACCTCTGACATAGAGCAGAATGGCAACTGGCACCACCAAGATAGAGACGATTTTTAAAATCTTATCCATGTAATCGCGCAATTGAGAAGGGTATTTTTTGAATTCCTTGCTGGATTTTGCGAGTTTGTTGATATAACTATCGGAACCCACAGCTGTAGCAAGGACCAGACACGTGCCGCTGACAACATTGCTTCCGCTCATCAGCTGGTCACCAACTGTTTTAAAGACCGAATCACTCTCACCAGTCAGCAAGGACTCATCAACTTCAATATTCCCTTCAAGAACTTCTGCATCGACAGGCACCTGATCCCCCAGATTGAGATGCAGATACTCACCCAGAACGATGTCCTCCGGATCAATCTCAATCGTTTGACCATCTCGGTTGACTCTGTACTTACTTTTACCTAGCAAACTTAGCTTTTCTAAAGCATTTTTTGAACGCACTTCTTGGAAAATCCCGATGGCTGTATTGATAGCAATCACGCCTAAAAAGAGCATATTCTCAAATCGCAAGGTTGTGGCTACCAGAACTGCCAGAGCCAAGTTCATGGCATTAAAGAAGGTAAAGATATTTGAAACGACAATTTCCTTGGTTGTTTTGTAAGGTTTAATGTCGCTGATATTTCGTTGACGATCCTTGATGTCTTGACTGCTTAAATACTTCATTTCTACTCCGATATCCTTTTGTACTACTATAGTAACACATATCTTTTTCTCTGTCACTTAAAGACTCAAAATAAGGAGAACTCACTTAGCAAGCAGCATCTATCGCCACTTCAAGAAGAACTTAAAAAGAGGCTAGGATTTCCCTAACCTCTTTTCTTTATGCTTTATTCTGCCAAGGCTCCCATTGGATCCCATGGTGCGAGTACGATTGGTTCTGCTTCATAAGCAGCTTGTTCTTCTGCTGTCAGCAATTCCTTACGGACAACGATTTGATAGGTGTATTCATCCATCCAAGCATCTGAGGCAACGAAGTAACCATCTGTACCGACCTTGTCTCCCCATGAGTTTTCAACCTTCCACTTGGTTGACTTGCCATTTTCATCCAAATCCACACCTGTCAAGACCATGGCGTGGGTCATCAAACTTTCGCTGTAGTCCAAACGTCCAGCTTTGTCTTGAGTGAGTTGAATATCCATGCTTGATTCAAAGTCATAAACATCTGTCGCAAGGATTCCAGCTTTGCGGTTGCTGAGCTGGCCGACATCTGAACCAAACCAAACAGTTTCTCCTGTCTGCATTTGGGCAATCGCCAATTCTTTCAAACGCTCCATAGGAACGTTGATATAACGAACTGCACGGCTACCAACCACATTTCCTAACATCTCAACTGTGTAAGATTTGCCGTAAGGCTTGTCAGCAGTTGGGGCATTGATAACAGAAACGTAGTCTTCTAGAGGAAGATTGACATATTTCTTGTAAAATTCTTGTGGTGTGATACCCTTTTCGCTTTGGTAGTTGTTATCCTTATCGCGATAAGCAAAGTCAAATTTACGCGTTGGAAGTCCTAGTGACATAGCAAGGAAGTTAAAGATTTCTTGCAAGAGGTCTTCTTTCTTAGCTTGAACAGTCGCTTGGTCTGCACCAGAAGCGAGCAAGTCACGCAAGATTTGAGCATCTTGGCGAAGCAATTTGTTAAGGATGGCATTGAGCTCACGGCTGCTGCTAGATGAAACAGACTCAGGATAAACAGACTTAGGAACGACACCGTATTTCTCAAAGAGGGCAACAACCATATCCCATTGACCACCATCTTGTTGAGGTGTTTGGAGTAGGAAGCTAACCTTGCGACTCGTCAATTCTTGGTCTGCAGTCGCAATCACTTGCTCCAAGAACCAGTTGGATTTCTCGTATTTGTCCCAGAAGAATGTGTGGGCTTGTGACAATTCAAAGTTCTCCAGTTTGTATTGAGAGATGAGTTTGTGGCGGAAGGTGTTGAGAGCTGCAAACATCCAGCAACGACCAGACGCTTTCTGGTTAGTAACCTTGTCCTTGGTCAAATCCAATGAGAAAACAGGTGTATTGTCTACATGGCTTTGGCGCCGTTCTAGGGCCGCAAAAATTCCGTTATGGCTGGCAGCATTTTCAATCGCTTGGTATTTGACATTTGCTTCATAGTTAGCAAATAGTTTATCAGTAAATGATTCTTGAATCGCGTTCATAGATTCCTCCTTTTATTCTACTGTCTATTATAACTCTTTTCACAAAGGAAGCAACTGAAAAATGAAAAAGGTAAGGACATCCTCCTCACCTTTTTCTAATATAAAGCAAATTAAGCAATACTTGCAAAGAGAACTTCTAACTCCTCCTTGGTCAAGCGACGCCATTCTCCTTGTTCTAAGTTCTCATCCAAGACTAGAGTTCCCATCGTCAAACGTTGTAAGTCCACCACTTCCTTGCCACAGTAGGCCACCATACGCTTGACTTGATGGAACTTCCCTTCAGCAATGGTCACACGAACCAAACTTTGATTTTTTTCTGGATCTACCGATACAAGTTCCAGTCTAGCCGGCTGACAAGTAAAGTCCTTGAGCGGAATACCCTTGGCAAATGCATCCACATCTTCTTGGGTCATAATACCTTTGACTTGAGCCAAATAGGTCTTATCCACATGGCGTTTGGGTGAAAGAAGAGCATGGGCCAGCTTGCCGTCATTAGTCAAGAGCAGGAGACCATGGGTATCAATGTCCAAGCGCCCCACTGGAAAGACTTCCTTGGCGCGAGCATAGTCATCTAACAAGTCTAAAACTGTTCTATGCTTGGTATCTTCAGTCGCCGAAATGACTCCTTGGGGCTTGTTCATCATGTAGTAGACAAACTCTTCATACTCCAGCACTTGACCATCAAAGCGAATCTCATCTCTTTCTTCATCAATCTGCAGTTTAGCTGACTTTTCTTTTTTACCATTTACCGTCACTCGCCCAGTCTTGAGCAAGTTTTTGACCTCCGTTCGACTCCCCACAGCACAGGCAACTAAAAATTTATCTAATCTCATAGAACTATTATATCATACTCAAAAGGAGGCTGGCCCAAGTGATCAACCTCCTTTTTTCTAATTTTTCAAGAAACTAACTTCCTCGTCTCCAGAAAATCGCTAAGACAATCATAGCTCCTAAAATAGCTGGGATAATGGCCGTTCCTGCTATAATTGGACCCCAAGTTCCAAAGAGCAGGTGGCCCAGAAAGGCACCAATCCAGCCAAGAAACATTTTCCCAAAGCATCCCATGCTCTCTCCACGATTGGTCAAAGCACCTGCCAAGAATCCCACTAGGAGACCAACGAACATACTTCCTAACATATTATCTCCTTAATTTGCCCAATCTCCATTACGGAAGAGTGGTACACGTGTCCCATCCTCACGGATACCATCGATATCCATTTGGTTAGAACCAATCATAAAGTCTACGTGAACATCTGAACGGTTAAGTCCTGCAGCTTCAAGCTCTTCTTCGCTCATCTCTGCACCACCAACAACGCTGGTCGCATAGGCTGCACCGATAGCCAAGTGGTTTGACGCATTTTCATCGAAAAGGGTATTAAAGAAGGTAATGCCTGACTGAGAAATTGGACTTGGATCTGGTACCAGGGCACATTCACCCAAGGCACGCGCGCCCGCATTTTCAAAGACAAGATCTTTCATGACCTGATCACCCTTCTCAGCAGTGATGTCAACGATTTGTCCGTTTTTAAAGGTTACTTTAATCCCTTCAATGATATTTCCGTTATAGCTAAGTGGTTTTGTAGAAGTGACATAGCCATCTGCACGACGGAAGTCAGGAGCCGTAAAGACTTCTTCTGTCGGCATATTTGGCAAGAATCCTTCTCCCTGTGCATTGATAGCGCCAGCTGATTCCCAAACGTGATTCTTAGGCAAGCCAAGTGTCAGATCGGTTCCTGGCGCTGTGTAGTGAAGGGCTGAAAATTGCTCTTTATTAAGCATTTCTGCCTTACTCTTAAGAATGGCTGCATGTTCTTCCCAAACCTTAACTGGATCTTCTTCATAGACACGACAAGTTTTGAAGATTTGGTCCCAAAGGAGATCGACTGCTTCTTCATCGCTCGCAGCATTTGGAAAGACTTTCTTAGCCCACTCAAGCCCTGCTGCAGCTGCTACAGTCCAGCTAACCTTGTTGGATTGAGTTGCGATGCGCATCGGCTTCATAGCGAGTCCCATCGCTTTTGCAGAAGCTGAAAGCTTGTCAGCGTCCACACCGTTCAAGGCACCTGGATCAGAAGAGCGGACACCGAGACGACTAGCCTTGTTTTCCAAGAGATAGTTCATCTCAGCAATCTTGTATTCTGGCACATTGTCCAAACGCTCCATTGGTGCATGGAGGAATTTCTCACGGTTGATGATATCATCGGTCCACTGAACGATAACCTCATGCGCACCCAAGGCATAGGCTTCTTTCACGATTAGATGCGCCAATTCACGTTGCTCCACATCGATAGAAAGAGCCAAAGTGTGACCAGGTTGCACGTTAATTCCATTCGCAACCAACAATTTCGCATATTTTTCTAGATTTTCTTTAAAATTTGGTAAAACCATTCTATTCTTCCTTTTCTTTTGTTATTTCTCTTTAAACAAGGACAGCAGGCTAACTGCTGCCACAGTACCACAAATCAAAGCGGTCATTTTCAAAATCGTATCAGGGTCAAGATCCAGCTGGTAATCAAACACCTTTTGCGCTGGCTTATCCTGAGCGTAAATGGTAAGTTTCATAAAAACCTCTTTCTATATTTTAGAAAAACTCATCAAACAAACTCAACTGGTTATCCTCTGGCATATTACCGAGAATCCCCATTTCATCCATCTTCTCAACCAAGGTAGATGAGAGTCCGCCACGCTTGCGCAGTTCTGTCTTAGAGAGGAACTCACCCTCTTCACGCGCACGCACCAACTGCTTAGCAACGTTCTCTCCCAGACCATCCATTGCTACAAATGGTGGGATGAGGGTATTTCCATCAATGATGAATTCAGTCGCATCACTACGGTATAGATCTAACTTGCCAAACTTAAAGCCGCGTTCCCACATTTCATTGACAATCTCAAGAGTGGTATAGAGGTCAATCTCCACATTAGAGGCTTCATTATTCTTCCGTTTCTCAGCGATTTCTTCCATTCTACGCTTAATGGCATCCAAGCCCGCACCCATGGTCTTGATATCAAAGGCCTTGGCGCGGATAGAGAAGTAAGCACAGTAATAATAAATGGGATGGTGAACCTTGAAGTAGGCTACACGCAAGGCCATCATAACGTAGGCTGCCGCATGGGCCTTAGGGAACATATACTTGATTTTTCCACAGGATTCGATATACCACTCTGGCACCTTATTGGCCTTCATGGCTTCGATATAGCCATTTCTCTCCTCTTCGGAGATCTTCAGCCACAAGCCCTTACGTACCCGTTCCATGATGGTAAAGGCCATCTTAGGTTCAAGACCAGCATGCATGAGGTAAACCATGATGTCGTCCCGACAACCGATAACGGTTGATAGGTCCGCAATCCCTTGCTTGATCAAATCCTGGGCATTTCCCAACCACACATCAGTACCGTGGGATAATCCAGACAACTGAAGCAACTCTGCAAAAGTCGTCGGATGCGTCTCGTCTACCATCCCACGTACAAAGTTGGTTCCAAACTCTGGAATCCCCAGCATACCCGTCGGCGTACCGATTTGCTCAGGCGTCACACCTAGCACATCAGTTCCAGAAAAGAGGGCCATGACACCTTCATCATCCATAGGAATTTCATTAGGGTCAATCCCAGACAAGTCCTGTAATTTCCGAATCATGGTCGGATCATCATGCCCCAGTACATCGAGTTTGAGGACATTCTCATCGATATCATGGAAGTTAAAGTGAGTCGTCTGCCATTCAGCCGTCACGTCATCCGCTGGATACTGAACAGGCGTAAAGTCGTAGACATCCATGTAGTTTGGAATAACAACGATTCCTCCTGGATGTTGTCCTGTAGTCCGCTTAACACCAGCCACACCTTGAGCAAGACGCTCCACCTCTGCATCACGATAAAACTTCCCGTAGTCTCTCTCATAGCCCTTTACAAAGCCATAGGCAGTCTTGGCAGCCACCGTACCAACCGTTCCTGCACGGAAGGCATATTCCTCACCAAAGATATCACGTACATCCAAGTGGGCGCTAGGCTGATCTTCTCCCGAGAAGTTCAAGTCAATATCAGGAACCTTGTCTCCATCAAAACCAAGGAAGGTCTCGAAAGGAATATCCTGTCCATTTTTGCTAAGTTTATGACTACAGTTTGGACAATCCTTATTGGGCATATCAAAACCTGAACCATAAGAACCATCGGTGATAAACTCGCTGTACTGACACTGACCACAGACATAGTGAGGAGATAGAGGATTAACCTCCGTAATCCCAATCATAGTCGCAACAAAACTGGACCCAACAGACCCACGAGAGCCAACCAAGTAGCCCCGTTCATTGGAACGTTGCACCAGCATCTGCGATGCCAGATAAATCACGGCAAATCCATTCCCCAGAATAGAAGTCAATTCTTTTTCAATCCGCAAATCAACAATATCTGGCAGCGGATTTCCATAAATTTCAAAAGCTTTCTTATAGGTTAGCTCAGCGACCGTTTCTTCCGCCTTGTCGATGAAAGGTGTGTACAAGTCACCCTTAACAACCTCAACAGGTTCAAAAATATCTGCCATGGCATTGGTGTTTTCAATGACTAATTTGCGTGCTAAATCTTCTCCCAAGAAAGCAAATTCATCCAACATTTCATTGGTCGTTCTAAAATGAGCCTTCGGTAGCGGTGCTGGTTGGGCATGTTCACCATGACCGATGGTTCGGTTAATCATAGCCCCCTGGCCCAAACTACGGACGATAATTTCACGGTAAATCTCTTCTTCCGGTTCGATATAATGGACATTTCCCGTAGCCAGAACAGGCTTGCCAAGACGGTCCCCAACCTCTATCAAACTCTTGATAATAGTCTGGAGTTCCTCCATATCCTTGACCTGTTCTTTAGCAATCAAAGGAGCATAGATAGCTGGTGGCATAATCTCGATAAAGTCATAATACTTGGCCACCTCGACCGCCACATCCACACCTTGGGAAACGACAGCATCAAAAACTTCACCCTCAGAGCAAGCTGACCCTAAAATCAATCCTTCTCGATGGGCATCTAGAACTGTTCTCGGTATCCGTGGTACCCCTTCAAAATACTTGGTGTTAGACAAAGAAACCAGCTTAAAAATATTTTTTAGACCTACCTGATTCTTGACATAAATAGTCGCATGCTTGATCCGAGCTTTTTTATAAGAATCTGGACTAATCAAATCAATGTTTAGTCTAGCTAAATCAGTCACACCATGTTTCTCTGCCACCTCTTTGATAAAGATGAAGAGCAGACGACCAGTAGCTTCCGCATCGTAATTAGCCATGTGGTGGTGTTCAAGTGCTACACCAAAACGCTTAGTCAAAGGTCCCAAACCATGGCGTTTATACTCAGGATAGAGGTTTCTAGCAAACTCTAGCGTATCGATAACTGGCTGGCTAATCTTAGGCAGACCATGACGCTCATAGTTGGCATTCATAAAGCCAACGTCAAAGGTAGCATTGTGAGCAACTAAGACTGTATCCTTGCAAAATTCTTGGAATTCTTGCAAAACTTGTTCCAGTGGTTTAGCATTTTTGACATGATCATCTGTAATTCCTGTCAACTCAGTAGTAAAGGCTGACAAGGGATATCCAGGATTGATAAATTCATCAAATTCGGCAATAACATTTCCCTTGTACATCTTAGAGGCCGCAACCTGAATCAAATCATTATAGATGGCTGAAAGCCCCGTCGTTTCCACGTCAAAAACCACATAGGTCGCTTCTGACAAGTCCATCTCCACTTCGTTATAGACGATAGGGACACGGTCTTCCACAATATTGGCTTCCATTCCATAGATCAGCTGAATTCCAGCTTTCTTAGCTGCCTTGTAGCCATGTGGGAAGGACTGGACATTCCCATGGTCCGTGATGGCAACCGCCTTGTGTCCCCACTTTGCAGCTGTTGCAACGATCTCTTCTACTTCTGGCAGAGCATCCATAGTCGACATATTTGTATGAGCATGAAACTCAACCCGACGCTCACCTTCTGGCATCAAATCCTTCCGCTCATAGTGAACAACTTCCTGCACATCCTGCACGTTCATGGTCAAATCACGTGTGAAGTTATTCATCTCCACATTCCCACGAACTCGGAGCCAAGAATTCTTCTTAATGATGTCAAACTTCTGAGCCTCTTCCTCATTCTTAACCCATTTTTGCATTGAAAAACTTGAAGTGTAGTCTGTCATTTTAAAGTTGATCAAAACGCGACCAGTTCTGGTCACCTTATGCTCCACATCAAAAACGACCCCTTCAAAGACCAGACGATTTTCCTCAGTCGTCACGTCGATCATCTGGGTAACTTCAGCCTTATCTAGTTTAGGCTTGGCCGCAGCCTTTTTAGCCTGAAAATCAAAGACTGGCTTCTCTTCTACTGGAGGAGGAGCCATTTGTTCCAGTTGCTCCATAGCTCGTAAAGCTTCTTCGTTGGCAGCTTGAACAATCTGTTCATTCTCCGTATGGAAGGCTTCCTCCTGCTCTTGTGTAAGAGCATCATTCTTTTCTATTTGGTATATAAAAGCTGGAAAACCAAACTTTTCGAGTTGCTTTGCCAAATTAGGAAGATGATTCTTCTTAAAGTGCTCCTTATCAATCGCCTCTGAACCTTCAATAATGAGTTGATTTCCCTCCGCACGAACGTTTAAATTCTGGTAAAGAGATTTAAACCCCTGACTTGCACATGGGCCTTCAGAAAAAGCCTCTCTATAGTAGGCCTGCAAGAGTTCATTAGAGAATTCTTGAGAAAGAGCCTTGATTTCAAAAACAGCTCGATTCCCTGTCTTAGAAAATTCTTCACTAAGCCCTTTCTTTAACTCCAAAAAGATTCCAATCGGTAAAATATTAGAAAATACAAAATGAAATTCCCAAATCTTACTAATTTTATGAACCACAACACGCTCAATTCTGGCATCAACAAGAGCAGGATTCTGTCCCAATTGTTCAGAGATTCCTAGTTGATTCATTAAAATTTCAAACTTACTTGACATTCATTTTCCTCACATTATTCTCTTACTATTTTACCATAATTAAAGAAAATATATGACTAGTACCATTCCTTAAACACTGTTAGTTTACCCAAATTTGTTCAGTAAACAAAAAAGAAGACTCTCAGAATCTCCTTAGTAAATAAAAAAAGATACCCTTAAGTATCCTCGTAATCAATCGGGAAGACAGGATTCGAACCTGCGACACCTTGGTCCCAAACCAAGTACTCTACCAAGCTGAGCTACTTCCCGCGTTAAATAAAAAAATGCACCCTAGAGGAGTCGAACCTCTAACCGCCTGATTCGTAGTCAGGTACTCTATCC